>NZ_WQQD01000001.1:0-65071 GCF_018785605.1 Blautia sp. MCC270 | reverse complement strand
ATTGCAGTACCGTAAGGTGTTTGCCAATGCAGTAGTGGGAGAAGCAAGAATCCCCCTGCTTTAGCTGTGGGGAGTGTCAAATCAGTACCGTTATACCGTTTACGGTCCTGATCCTCAGAAACTTTGTCGGTGAGATCCCGATCTCACTGGAGGAGGCAGCTGCTATTGACGGCGCATCTTTTTCACAGAGACTGTTTACGATCGTTCTGCCGCTGATGAAGCCGGCGATCGCTACGGTTTGCATTATCAACTTTATTACCTGTCTGAATAACTTTTTCACACCGTTGTTTTATTCAAATGGTATTCAGGTACTTTCTGTTTCCATCGTACAGCTTCCGTTACGTGACAACATGTATGGAGTTCCGTGGGATCTTGTCAGCGCCATGGGATGGATCATCCTTCTTCCGATCATTATCTTTGTAGCTGTTTTTGAGAAACAGATCATGGATGGTATCATGGCAGGTGGAGTAAAAGCGTAAATATTTTTTAATTTCCAAAGGAAAGGAGAATGCAGATATGTATCAGGCATTTACAGGCGGACTTGGAGGAATCGCACTTGCAAAGCACGGAAAAAGCCGTGCGATCAATGCGGAGAATCCTCATGGAGAAAAAGGCAGAGGCGGTATGGCTGCAAGTCATCTGGGACCATCCAGAAAAGGAAGTCCGTGTCTTAAGGATATAGAGCCGGGAGCTGTGGTAACTCTGGCAGAAATGGAAGGACCGGGACAGATCAATCATATCTGGATCACCGTTGATAACAAGACTACAGAGGCAGATTGCTTTGTGCTGAGGGATCTTGTCATCCGTATGTACTGGGATGACGAGGAAACTCCTTCCGTGGAAAGTCCTCTGGGCGATTTCTTCTGCTGCGGATTCGGAAGGGAATGTTTGGTAAATTCTGTTCCTGTGGCTGTTGTTCCAAGCAGGGGATTTAACTGCTATTTCCCGATGCCGTTTAAGAAGAAAGCAAAGATCACACTGGAAAACCAGCATGCAAATAAAATCCCGGCTTTCTTTTATCAGGTAGATTACTGTCTCTATGATGAGCTTCCGGAAGATATTGCTTATTTCCATGCACAGTGGAGAAGGGAACGGTTGACAGAAAAAACAAAAGATTATACAATTTTGGATGGAGTAAAAGGAAAAGGCCATTATATAGGAACCTACATGGCACTTACCACACTGGAACGTTACTGGTGGGGCGAGGGAGAAATGAAGTTTTATATTGACGGGGATGAGGAGTATCCGACCATCTGCGGAACAGGAACGGAAGATTACTTTGGAGGTTCCTGGAGCTTTGCCAAACAGGTGGATGGAAAAACCGTAGAACAGAATTATAACACACCATATCTGGGATATCCGTATTATTCTGCCCATGACGAACTGATCCACAATTTTTATCATAATGATGACTGCCCGCCAATGCGAGGCTTTTACAGATGGCATTTACAGGATCCGATCTGCTTTGAAGAGGATCTTCGCGTTACGATTCAGCAGATAGGCGTCGGATACCGTGGCCTGTTTGAACGACAGGATGATGTGGCAAGTGTAGCGTACTGGTATCAGACACTTCCTCATGCACCGTTCCAGCCGTTGATGTCAAAAGAGGATAGATGGCCCAGATAAAAAGGGTGGTAGAGATTGAAAAAACAGGTATTTTGCGGGGTATTTGCCCTGGCTCTGGCAGTGACAGGATGTGGAGTCCAGAAGAAGGAGGCTGCATCTGATATTGTGCCGGAGAATAGACAGGAACTGACGATCCTTCATATGGATGCAGACATAGAGGGCTTTGATTCTTTTATCAGTCAGGCGGAAAAGGATCTTGGAATAGAGATCCATATCGAAAAATGTCCGGCTAATGCGGACAACCGCCAGGCCAAAATAGCAACTCTTCTGACATCAGGAGATGATTCTGTTGATCTGATCACAGTAAATGATGAGATGATATCCGAATTTAAACATAAGGGATTTCTTCTTCCGTTGGAAGATACGGTTATGACAGAGGAGACAGCGGCGAATTTTCCACAGGAATACCTGAAAGAAATATGCATGTCAGACGGACATATTTTTTCGGTACCGTTCAAAATGGATATTATGGCATTCTGGGTGAACCAGGAATTGCTGGATCAGGCTGGTCTGGACAGACTCTCCTGTCTCAGTGATCTTGAGATCCTTCAGAAAAAGCTTCAGAATACGGGAAAATATGCATACGGGGATGCATGGGAGATTTCTTACATATATAATAGTATCAGCGAGTATGTCGATTTTTTCGGAGGAGATTATACAGACTGGACGGATCCGAAAACAAGAGAAGCGGCAGAATATATGAAGCGAATGCTGGATACAGGGATGATATCAGAGGAGAATCTGATCGACCAGCATGACCAGCTGAATGAAAAATTTATAAACGGCCAGTATGGATGTATGTTCATGTATACCGGTGCGTTGAGTACCTTTCAGAATGCAGGCGTGTATAGAAAAGATAAGATCCATATGGCACCATTTCCGGAATTTGACGAGAAGGTGACCAATATCGCAACCTGGCAGTATGTACTGAATAAAAATTCTGATCATAAAGAAGCAGCTCTGAAGTTCCTTCAGTATGTGTCCGGATATGAGGCCAGTAAAAATTACGGACAGCTGACAAAAATGTGTCCGGCAAGACTGGATGTGATCGAGGATAAGAATTTTGATCTGGATGGCATTGAAATGATCCGGCAATATCTGAAAGATTATAAGCTGAAGGCAAGACCACTGTGTGCCGATTCCATAGAAGCTGTTTCGTCCATGGGAACGGAATTTCAGAAATATGTGCTGGGACAGAAAACAGAAGCGGAATTTTTTGCCGGGGCACAGAACTGCATAGACCAGTATTACAAAAAAGCATCGTACTGATGCTTTTTTTGTTTTGAAAAAATAAGAACTTTTTTTCAAAACATATTGACAAATATTTTACATGGTGATATCTTAAAGACTGTAGATGTTAGCACTCCACTAAAATGAGTGCTAACAGATGTAAAAAAAGAATCAACATCCGTCAGGAAAGAATAAAAAGGAAAGGAGATGGATTCATGGAAGAGGTGTTGAATGAGCGCAAGCAAAAAATCTTAAAAGCAATCATCAAGACCTATATGGAAACCGGAGAACCGGTTGGCTCCAGGACCATTTCCAAGTATGCGGATCTCAATGTCAGTTCCGCAACGATCCGAAATGAAATGTCAGACCTGACAGATATGGGCTATATCGTCCAGCCTCATACCTCAGCAGGAAGGATTCCTTCCGATAAAGGCTACAGACTTTATGTTAATGAGCTGATGAAGGAGAAGGAAGCAGAGGTTGCAGAGTTACGGGATCTGATCATTGAGAAGACAGATAAGATGGATAAGGTGCTTAAGAAAGTTGCGAAGGTTCTTGCCTCCAATACCAATTATGCCACCATGGTTTCTGTTCCGCAGTACAGCGGCAACAAGATCAAATTTATCCAGTTGTCGAGAATGAGCGATCTTCAGCTTGTGGCTGTGGTTGTCAGTGATAACAACACAGTCCGGAACCAGATCATCAATCTGGATGAGGAAATGGATGACCAGACGATCCTGAAACTGAATCTTCTTCTTAACACCAATCTTAATGGTGTTCCGATCCAGGATATCAACCTTGGGATGATCGCCAGACTGAAGGAACAGGCAGGCAGCCACAGCGGTGTGGTGGCCACAGTTCTGGATGCGGTGGCAGCCACTATTCATGTGGAAGAGGAAGACATGGAAATCTATACTTCAGGTGCAACCAACATCTTCAAGTATCCGGAGCTTGCCGATAAAGAGAAGGCAACGGAACTGATCTCCGCATTTGAGGAGAAACATGAACTTGCCGATCTTGTAAAAGAACAGATGTCAGATGGAGAGAATACAGGAATTCAGGTTTACATTGGCGATGAGATGCCGATCCAGACCATGAAGGACTGCAGCATTGTAACTGCCAGATATGAACTGGGAGACGGAATGTACGGAACCATCGGGATCATCGGTCCCAAACGAATGGATTATGAGAATGTAGTGGACAGTCTGAAGGAACTGAAGAATCATCTGGATGACGTTTTGAAAAAGAAGAAAACTTAGAAAGGCGGTAGAAAAAAGTGTCGGAGGAAACAAAGAAAACATCCGAAGAGCAGGAAGCGGAGAAGGAAATCCCCGTAACTGACGGAAATCAGGAAGAAGAAAACCTGACACCGGAGGGAGAAGATCTGCCGGAGGAAGAAAACAAGACTCCAGGCGAAGACGCTGCCTCAGAGGATAAAAAAGAAGAGAAATCAAAAACTTCCTTCTTCGGAAAGAAGAAAAAAGATAAATCAGAGCAGAAGGTAGAGGAACTTACTGATCGCCTGAAGCGAACCATGGCTGAATTTGATAATTTCCGTAAAAGAACAGAAAAAGAAAAATCCAGCATGTACATCATCGGAGCAAAAGAAATCGTTGAAAAGATCCTGCCGGTTGTGGATAACTTCGAAAGAGGCCTTGCACAGGCACAGGAAGGAGATGCTTTTGCAGATGGAATGAAAATGATCTACAAGCAGCTTACCACAACACTGGATGACCTCGGTGTGAAACCGATCGAAGCAGTGGGAAAAGAATTCAATCCGGATTTCCACAACGCAGTGATGCATGTGGAAGATGAAGAGGTTGGAGAGAATATCGTGGTGGAAGAATTCCAGAAGGGTTACACCTACAAGGATTTCGTAGTACGCCACAGTATGGTGAAGGTTGCGAACTAACTGACAACAAACTTTATTTTAACAGATACAGACTAAAACAGGAGGAAAAAATCATGGGAAAGATTATTGGTATTGACTTAGGTACAACAAACAGCTGTGTAGCCGTAATGGAAGGTGGACAGCCAACAGTTATCGCAAATACAGAAGGCGCAAGAACAACACCATCCGTTGTAGCATTCACAAAAACAGGAGAGCGTCTGGTAGGTGAGCCTGCAAAACGTCAGGCAGTTACAAACGCAGACAGAACAATCTCCTCAATCAAAAGAGAAATGGGTACCGATTACCGTGTAACGATCGATGAGAAGAAATACTCTCCACAGGAGATCTCCGCAATGATCCTTCAGAAACTGAAAAAGGATGCAGAGGCTTATCTTGGTGAGAAAGTAACAGAGGCAGTTATCACAGTTCCGGCTTACTTCAACGATGCTCAGCGTCAGGCAACCAAAGATGCAGGTAAGATCGCAGGTCTTGATGTAAAACGTATCATCAACGAGCCTACAGCAGCAGCTCTTGCATATGGCCTTGACAATGAGAAAGAGCAGAAGATCATGGTATACGACCTTGGTGGTGGTACATTTGATGTATCTGTTATCGAGATTGGTGATGGCGTTATCGAGGTTCTTTCCACAGCTGGTAACAACCGTCTTGGTGGAGATGACTTTGATAAGAAGATCACAGACTACATGCTTTCCGAGTTCAAGAGAACAGAGGGCGTAGATCTTAGCAACGATAAGATGGCTCTTCAGAGACTGAAAGAGGCAGCTGAGAAAGCTAAGAAAGAGCTTTCTTCCGCAACAACAACAAACATCAACCTTCCGTTCATCACAGCAACTGCTGAGGGACCGAAGCATTTCGATATGAACCTTACAAGAGCTAAATTTGATGAGCTGACACATGATCTTGTAGAGATGACAGCAGAGCCGGTTCGCCGTGCACTGTCTGATGCAGGTATCACAGCTTCTGAGCTTGGCCAGGTACTTCTGGTTGGTGGTTCTTCCCGTATCCCGGCTGTACAGGATAAGGTAAGACAGTTAACTGGCAAAGAGCCAAGCAAGAACCTGAACCCGGATGAGTGTGTTGCACTTGGTGCTTCCGTACAGGGTGGTAAACTTGCAGGTGATGCAGGTGCCGGTGATATCCTTCTTCTGGATGTTACTCCACTGTCACTGTCCATCGAGACAATGGGTGGTATCGCAACTCGTCTGATTGAGAGAAATACTACAATTCCTACAAAGAAGAGCCAGATCTTCTCCACAGCAGCAGATAACCAGACAGCTGTAGATATCAACGTTGTACAGGGTGAGCGTCAGTTCGCGAAAGACAACAAATCCCTCGGCCAGTTCCGTCTGGATGGAATCCCGCCAGCACGTCGTGGAGTTCCGCAGATTGAGGTAACATTTGATATTGATGCCAACGGTATCGTTAATGTATCCGCTAAAGACCTTGGAACAGGTAAAGAGCAGCACATCACAATCACAGCTGGTTCCAATATGTCCGATTCCGATATCGACAAAGCTGTCAAAGAAGCAGCTGAGTTCGAGGCTCAGGATAAGAAACGTAAAGAGGCTATCGACACAAGAAACAATGCAGACTCCATGGTATTCCAGGTTGAGAATGCACTGAAAGAAGCTGGCGACAAGCTTGACGCAAACGATAAAGCAAGTGTTGAGGCTGACCTCAATGCACTGAAAGATCTTCTTGCACAGACAGCAAATGCTCAGGAGCTTACTGATTCTCAGGTTGCAGACATCAAGGCTGCACAGGAGAAGATGATGGAGAGCGCTCAGAAACTGTTCTCCAAGATGTATGAGCAGACTCAGGGAGCTCAGGGTCAGGCTGGTCCTGGACCGGATATGGGCAACATGGGCGGAAATGCTGGTGCTCAGGGCGGAAATGAAGCAGGATACGGCGATGATGTTGTAGATGCTGATTACAAGGAAGTCTAAGACAAGTAGGAAATAATTACAATGGCTGATAAAAGAGATTATTATGAAGTCTTAGGTGTGGATAAAAACGCCGACGACGCAACATTAAAAAAAGCATATCGTAAGCTGGCCAAGAAATATCACCCGGATGTAAATCCGGGTGATAAAGAGGCTGAGGCGAAGTTCAAAGAGGCGACAGAGGCTTACTCCGTTTTAAGTGATGCCGACAAGAGAAGACAGTATGATCAGTTTGGTCATGCAGCATTCGAAAACGGCGGCGGAGGCGGTGCCGGCGGCTTTGGTGGATTCGACTTCAACGGTGCGGATATGGGAGACATCTTCGGAGATATCTTCGGAGACCTGTTCGGCGGCGGAGGCAGAACCAGACGGGCCAACAATGGACCGATGAAGGGTGCCAACCTTCGTGCACGTGTGAACATTACTTTTGAGGAAGCGGTTTTCGGATGCGAGAAAGAGCTGGAAATCGTTCTCAAAGATGAGTGTACCACATGTCACGGAACCGGAGCGAAACCGGGAACATCACCGATCACCTGTCCGAAATGTAAAGGCCAGGGCCAGATCGTTTACACCCAGCAGTCCATGTTTGGTATGGTACGTAATGTTCAGACCTGTCCGGATTGTAACGGAACCGGTAAGGTGATCAAGGACAAATGCAGTGCCTGCCGTGGAACCGGATATACCTCTTCCAGAAAGAAAATCCAGGTATCTGTACCGGCCGGTATCGACAATGGCCAGTGCATCCGTATCCGTGAAAAAGGTGAGCCGGGAACCAACGGCGGTCCGAGAGGAGATTTGCTGGTTGAGGTAAATGTAGCCCGTCATCCGATCTTCCAGAGACAGGATATGAATATCTTTTCAACAGCTCCGATCACATTTGCACAGGCTGCACTTGGCGGTGAGATGAGTATTAATACCGTTGACGGTGAGGTTTCCTATGAGGTGAAACCGGGAACACAGACGGATACAAGAATCCGCCTGAAGGGCAAAGGTGTTCCGTCATTACGTAACAAGAACGTTCGTGGTGACCACTATGTAACACTGGTAGTCCAGACTCCGACAAATCTCAATGAGGAAGCAAAGAAAGCTCTGGAAGCTTTTGATGCGGCATGTGGAAACCGTCCGTCAGAGGACAGCACATCCGAGACTTCCGAAAAAACCGAAAAGAAGAAAAAAGGTTTCCGTGAGAAAGTTAAGGAAATGTTTGAGGAATAAATAAAGTGAAAACAGGAAAGAGGCACAAAATGCCTCTTTCTTTTTTTTCTGTATTCGTGTATATTAAAAGAAGTGCCCGTTTTCGGGACAATAGAAAACAGGCGACAGACTGGAATGAAAATCCGTAAATGTGTATACAGCATAAGGAGATATAAAAGATGAAATGGAACCGTTTTACACTTAAGACAAAAACAGAGGCAGAGGATATTGTGATCTGTACACTTGCCGAGGTGGGAATTGAAGGTGTGGAGATCCAGGACAAGCAGCCGCTGACCGATGAGGATAAGGCACAGATGTTTGTGGATATTATGCCGGAAGGACCAGCAGATGACGGGATCGCATATCTGAACTTCTATCTGGAAGAGGATGCGGATACCGAGGCAATCCTGAAAGATGTGAAGGCTGCACTGGAGGATCTGAGAAGCTTTGTGGATATCGGAGAGGCAACCATCACAGAATCCCAGACAGAGGACAAGGACTGGATCAATAACTGGAAACAGTACTTCCATCAGTTCTATGTAGACGATATTCTGATCGTACCGTCCTGGGAAGAAGTGAAGGCAGAAGATAAGGACAAGATGATCCTCCACATTGATCCGGGAACTGCCTTTGGTACAGGAATGCATGAGACCACACAGCTTGTGATCCGTCAGCTGAAGAAATTTGTGAAGCCGGGAATGGAGATCCTTGATGTGGGAACCGGAAGTGGAATCCTGGGAATCGTTGCACTGAAGCTTGGTGCAGGTCATGTGGTTGGTACAGATCTTGATCCCTGTGCAGTTCCGGCAGTATCTGAGAACAAGGAGGCCAACCAGATCGAGGAGAAATCCTTTGACATGATGATCGGAAACATCATCGATGACAAAGAAGTTCAGGAACAGGTCGGATATGAGAAATATGATATCGTAACTGCAAATATCCTGGCAGATGTTCTGGTACCGTTGACTCCGGTGATCGTTGCACAGATGAAAAAAGGCGCTTACTACATTACATCAGGCATTCTGGATGTAAAGGAGGATGTCGTAGTGAAGGCTGTAAAAGACGCCGGACTGACGCTTGTTGAGGTGACTCATCAGGGCGAGTGGGTATCTGTGACAGCAAGAAAGGACTGATCTCATGCAGCGATTTTTTGTGGAACCTCATCAGATCGACAGGGACAGACATGAGATCCGTATCACAGGAAATGATGTCAATCATATTGTCAATGTGCTCCGCATGAAAAAAGACGAGGAGCTCTGGATCAGCGATAAGGAAAAAGAATATCACTGTGTGATCGAAAACGCAGGGGAGAATGAAGTCCTGCTTCATATCCTCTATGTACAGGAGCCAGATTATGAGCTGCAGAACCGTATTTATCTTTTTCAGGGACTGCCGAAGGCTGATAAGATGGAGCTGATCATCCAGAAGGCAGTAGAGCTTGGAGCATATTCCGTAGTTCCTGTTTCAACCAGGCGCTGCGTGGTAAAACTGGATAACAAAAAAGCAGAAAAAAAAGTATCCCGCTGGCAGCAGATCGCAGAAAGTGCGGCAAAACAGTCCAAGCGTATGCTGGTGCCGGAGGTACATTCTGTGATGACCTTTAAAGAAGCCCTTGTCTATGCAAAAGAACTGGACGTTCTATTGATCCCTTATGAGCTTGCAAAGGGAATGAAAGAGACGAAAGAACTGATCCGGTCGATCGAACCGGGAAAAAGCATCGGTGTCTTTATCGGCCCGGAGGGTGGTTTTGAAGAGCAGGAAGTGGCAGATGCCATGGAAGCCGGTGCGAAACCCATCACCCTGGGACACCGGATCTTACGGACAGAAACTGCGGGACTCGCAGTACTTTCTGTTCTGATGTTTCAACTGGAGGATGAATAAACTATGGAAGCATATTTTGACAATTCCGCGACAACGAGATGCTTCGATGAAGTAAAGGATATTGTCTGCAAAACCATGACAGAAGATTTCGGAAATCCTTCTGCCATGCATAAAAAGGGAATGGAAGCGGAGAATTATGTCCGCAGAAGTGCCCAGACCATTGCAAAATTACTGAAAGTGAATGAAAAAGAGATTCTTTTTACCTCCGGTGGAACAGAATCGGACAATCTTGCTATTATCGGCGGCGTGGAAGCCAACAAGCGTATGGGAAACCATATCATTACAACGGCAGTGGAGCACGCGGCAGTGGCCCAGCCTTTTGCCTATCTGAAAGAACAGGGCTATGAGGTGACCATTCTTCCTGTTGATCATCAGGGAGTTGTGAAACTGGATGCACTGGAAGCAGCTCTGCGCCCGGATACGATCCTGGTGTCTGTGATGTATGTGAACAATGAAGTGGGAACTGTGATGCCGGTAGAAAAGATCGGAAAGCTCGTCCACGAAAAAAGCCCGAAAGCACTTTTTCATGTAGATGCCATCCAGGCATTCGGAAAGTACCGTATTTACCCGAAAAAACTGGGAATCGACCTTTTATCTGTAAGCAGCCATAAGATCCACGGACCAAAGGGTGTGGGCTTCCTCTACATCAACGAAAAAGTAAGAGTACAGCCGCAGATCCTTGGCGGCGGACAGCAGAACGGTATGCGTTCCGGAACAGACAATGTGCCGGGAATCGCAGGCCTTGGCGTTGCCGCAGATATGGTATACACAGATTTTGATAAAAAGATACAGCACCTCTATGCTCTGAAGGAGCGGATGGCAGAGGGGCTTTCAAAGCTTGGCGATATCACTGTCAACGGAATGCCGTTAATGGAGGGAGCGCCACACATCATGAGTGTAACCTTCCACGGAGTACGGAGTGAGGTTCTTCTCCATACGCTGGAAGAATTCGGAGTATATATTTCCGCAGGAAGTGCATGCTCCAGTCATAAGAGAAAACCAAGTGCAACACTGACAGCTATGGGACTTTCAAGAGCGGATGTGGAGAGTACCGTCCGCATCAGTTTCTGTGAGGAAAATACCTTTGAAGAGGTAGATTACTGCCTGGAAGCACTGGGAAAAACAATTCCGATGCTGCGCAGGTATGCACGTCGATAGAGAATACAGAAGAAAGGGATTTTTATGTTAGTACATGCATTTCTGATCAAATATGCGGAAATTGCCCTTAAGGGAAAAAACCGCTATCGTTTTGAAGATGCTCTCGTACATCAGATGGAGATCGCACTCTCCAAGATCGAGGGAGATTTTGAAGTAAAAAAAGAGCAGGGAAGAGTTTATGTATTCTGCCCGGAGAATTATGATTACGATGAGGCTGTAGATGCGCTGCAGCATGTATTCGGTATTGTAGGCATCTGCCCGGTTATGATCTATGAAGAACAGGGCTTTGAGAAGCTTGCCGAAGATGTTGTGGGTTATATGAAGCAGTGGCATCCGGACTTTAACGGAAGCTTCAAGGTCTGGACACGCCGCGCAAAGAAATCCTATCCGATCAGCTCCATGGAAGTCAGCGCTGAGCTTGGTGGACGTATCCTGGATGCGTTCCCGGAGGCAAGTGTAGATGTTCATCATCCGGAGCTGGATCTTTCTGTTGAGATCCGTGACAAGATTTACGTATATTCCCAGACCATTCCGGGCGCAGGCGGAATGCCCATCGGAACAAACGGAAAAGCCATGCTTCTTCTTTCCGGTGGGATCGACAGTCCGGTTGCCGGCTATATGATCGCAAAACGTGGTGTCAAGATCGATGCGGTATATTTCCATGCACCGCCCTACACCAGTGAGCGCGCAAAACAGAAGGTAGTGGATCTTGCCCGCCTGGTAGCCAAATACAGCGGACCGATCCGTCTCCATGTAGTTAACTTTACAGATATACAGCTTTATATTTATGATCAGTGTCCTCATGATGAGCTTACTATTATCATGAGAAGATATATGATGCGTATTGCCGAGCATTTCGCTAAAAAAGACCGTTGTCTCGGACTTATCACAGGTGAGAGCATTGGACAGGTTGCAAGCCAGACCTTACAGAGCCTTGCTTCTACAAATGAGGTCTGCACACTTCCGGTATATCGTCCGGTGATCGGCTTTGATAAAGAGGAGATCGTCCGTATTTCCAGAAAGATCGATACCTTTGAGACTTCTATTCAGCCGTTTGAGGATTGCTGTACCATCTTTGTAGCGAAACATCCTGTAACAAAGCCGAATCTTAAGGTGATCCGCCGTTCTGAGCAGAAGCTTTCTGAGAAGATCGATGAGCTTATGGAAACGGCTCTGAATACCACAGAGATCATTGAAATTCAGTGATCCGTTTTTAGCTAAGAAAAAACAAACAGGGAACCTCGCTGCAGAGGTTCCCTGGAATTACCGATATATCAGGAAAAGGGAGTTCATTGAGAACAGAAGGATTCTGAAAGCATGAAAAAAGAGGAACTGTATCCGATACAGTTCCTCTCAAATATACAGTATAGATTAGTCGATTGTATATTTGGAAATAATCTGCATTACGTTATCCAGAGCAGCACCATCTGCATGGATGTTGAGGTCGATCGGCTTGGAAAGATCCAGGCTGAAGATACCCATGATGGATTTTGCATCGATCACATATCTTCCGGATACTAAATCAAAATCGCAGTCGAATTTGCTGATCTCGTTTACGAATGCTTTCACCTTATCGATGGAATTCAGTGAGATTTTAGCTGTTTTCATTATAATAACCTCCCTTGATAAATTTTTGTTGTTTTACAGCTTTCATCTTACCTGTCAGTACCCAAAAAGTCAAGGTGAAAAGAGATAAAAATTGTTTTAATAATTAGTTAAAGTGTAAAAAAAGTGAGGAAAAATGGGAAATAAAGTTGCATTACACAACCTGGGCTGCAAAGTAAATGCCTATGAGATCGAGGCCATGCAGCAGCTTCTGGAGGAGGCGGGATATGAGATCGTGCCTTTTGAGCCGGGAGCGGATATTTATGTGATCAATACCTGCACAGTAACCAATATTGCAGACAGAAAATCAAGACAGATGCTCCACAAAGCAAAAAAAATGAATCCGGAAGCGATCGTGGTGGCAACGGGCTGTTATGTACAGACCGGTGGCGAGAAACTGGAAAAAGACGAAGCCATTGATCTTGTTCTGGGAAATAACCAGAAGATCAATATTGTGGAGGCACTGGCCGAATATGCGGAAAACAAACCGGGCCATGGTTCCCATGTGATCAAGATCAATCAGACAAAAGAGTATGAGGAACTTTCCATTGATCATACAGCAGAACATGTAAGGGCATATATCAAGGTTCAGGACGGATGCAATCAGTTCTGTACGTACTGTATCATTCCCTATGCAAGAGGCCGTGTCAGAAGCCGGAATATTGAAAGTGTGCTGAAGGAGGTCCGTGCACTTGCGGAAAAAGGGTATAAGGAAGTGGTCCTTACAGGAATCCATTTAAGCTCCTATGGAGTGGATTTCCCGGAGGAGAAAAAAGAGACACTGCTTTCTCTGATCCGTGCTGTGCATGAGATCGAAGGAATCAGGCGTATCCGTCTGGGATCGCTGGAACCGGGAATCGTTACAAGAGAATTTGCGGAAGGGATCGCGGCGCTGCCGAAGGTATGCCCGCATTTCCATCTTTCTCTGCAGAGTGGCTGTGATGAGACCCTGGAGAGGATGAACCGCAGATACAGAAGCGGGGAATACAGAGAACGCTGTGAGCTTTTAAGAGAAGTGTATGGAAATCCGGCACTGACAACGGATGTGATCGTAGGCTTTCCGCAGGAATCGGAGGAAGAATTCCGGAAATCCTATGATTTTGTGGACAGCATCCGTTTTTACGAGACTCATATCTTCAAATATTCAAGAAGACAGGGAACAAAGGCAGCTGCCATGGACGGACAGCTGACAGAGGCGGAGAAATCCTTCCGCAGTGAGAAGATGATCGAGCTGCATCATCGTCATGCAGGGGATTATGAGAAATCCATGCTTGGCAAAAACCTGGAGGTACTGATCGAGGAAGAGTATACAAAGGATGGACGGACCTGGTATCTGGGACACAGCCGGGAGTATATAAAAACTGCTGTACCGAAATCGGAAGCTTATGGCGTAAATGATATCGTAATCGTAAAGGCAGAAGGCTTTCTTGAAGAGCATATCATGACCGGTGAAGCCGTGGAGTGAAGAACGGGATCGTATGTTGAAAGGTTGTTTGTTCACTGGTAATATTTTGCGAAGCGTGTTACTGAGAACGGAGTGAACAGTAACGTTGACAGTTTGTATTCGCAATCCTCGTTAAATTTAAGATTGTAATTTATGTAAATTTATATTAAAATAAAAAAGAATATATTTTAAGGACGTGAGAGACAATGGCAGAGAATAATCTGGGAAATACACAGTATTTCAGAACAAAACCGGATCAGGAGCTTCAGGTAAAAGAAGTCCTGGATCTGGTGTACAATGCAATGGATGAGAAGGGCTACAATCCGGTGAATCAGATCGTAGGATATATTATGTCCGGAGACCCGACCTACATCACAAGCCACAAGGGTGCGCGAAGCATGATCATGAAGGTGGAGCGTGATGAGCTGGTAGAGGAGCTTCTCACCGAGTATATCAAGAATAAGTCCTGGGAACGGTAATATGAGAGTACTGGGACTGGACTATGGCTCGAAGACCGTTGGGGTTGCAGTGAGCGATCCCCTTGGTCTAACAGCCCAAGGTGTGGAAACCGTATGGCGCAAGCAGGAAAACAAGCTTCGTCGTACTCTGGCACGTATTGAAGAGATCATTTCGGAGTATCAGGTTACGGAGATCGTTCTGGGATACCCGAAAAATATGAACAATACAGTAGGAGAGCGGGCCGAGAAATCTCTGGAGTTTAAGGAAATGCTGGAGAAACGTACGGGTCTGCCTGTTGTTATGTGGGATGAGAGACTGACTACCATGGCGGCAGACCGTACTCTGGAGGAGACCGGTGTGCATAAGGAAGACCGTAAACAGTATCTGGATCAGGTAGCAGCAGTCTTTATCCTGCAGGGATATCTGGATGCTGCCGCACACAGAAGAGAGCAGCAGGAAGGCGTGGAAGAATGATCGGAAACGCAAATAGATATTTTGAGCGGATCAGGTAGCAAATGCGGATTGTGAATATCCGCTTGACAAGAACGGATAAGGAAGAATTAAATATGGAAAAAATAATATTTCAGTCAGACGACGGCACAGCTGCTGAGTTTTACGTAGAGGAGCAGACCAATATTGCGGGTGTGACTTATCTTTTGGTGTCCGATTCACAGGATGAGGAAGCAGACGCATATATTCTGAAGGATATTTCAGCTCCGGGAAGCACAGAAGCCTGTTATGAGATGGTCGAGGATGATGACGAACTTCAGGCTGTATATGCAGTTTTTCAGCAGATGCTGGATGACGTGAATTTTGAATGGAGGAGCGATTTTTGAAAAGCGAGAACAACGATGACAACAAAAATGCGGAGAGCAGAGTACAAGTTTCCGCAGGCGGTGCCAGAAGAACCGCAGCAAGACAAAAGAATGCCGGATCAAGAACAAGACAGTATCGTGGTGGCAGCAAAAACCGTCAGGATAAGCCTTTCCGGCCAACAGCAAAGAAAACAGCAGCCGGTGGCGCTGTAAAAAACAGCAGAAACACACAGAAACCGGCAAAGACCGGCGGCAGGCCATCCGGTCGGAAAACCGGCCGCAGAACAACATCCAAGCTTAAGATCATACCACTTGGCGGTCTGGAGCAGATCGGAATGAACATTACCGCTTTTGAGTATGGCGACAGTATTGTAGTTGTAGACTGTGGTCTTTCTTTCCCTGAGGACGATATGTTGGGAATCGATCTGGTCATTCCGGATGTAACATACCTTAAGGAAAATATTTCCAAGGTGAAGGGATTTGTGATCACTCATGGACATGAGGATCATATCGGAGCTCTTCCGTATGTGTTGAAAGAGATCAATGTTCCGATCTATGCTACCAAACTGACACTGGGACTGATCCGCAACAAACTGAAAGAGCATAACCTTATGCGTTCTACCAAATTGAAAGAGGTAAAACACGGGCAGGTGATCAATCTTGGGGATTTCGCTGTGGAATTTATCAAAACGAATCACAGTATCCAGGATGCATCCGCACTTGCTATTTATTCACCGGTGGGAATCGTGATACACACAGGAGACTTTAAAGTTGATTATACACCGGTATTTGGAGATGCCATCGATCTGCAGCGTTTTGCAGAGATCGGCAAGAAGGGTGTGCTTGCACTGATGTGTGAGAGTACCAATGCAGAGAGACCGGGATTTACAATGTCCGAGCGTACAGTGGGACATGTATTTGATAATCTTTTTAATGAGTACCGTACATCCAGGATCATCATTGCAACCTTTGCATCCAACGTGGATCGTGTGCAGCAGATCATTAACACTGCATACCGGTTCGGAAGAAAGGTTGCTGTGGAAGGCCGCAGTATGGTCAATGTTATTTCCGTAGCGTCAGAGCTTGGCTATCTGCAGATCCCGGAGAACACACTGATCGAGATCGATCAGGTGAAGAATTATCCGGACGACAAGGTGGTTCTGATCACAACCGGAAGTCAGGGTGAGTCCATGGCGGCACTTTCCCGTATGGCAGCCAATATCCATAAGAAGATCACGATCAAGCCTAACGATACCATCATCTTCAGCTCCAATCCGATCCCCGGAAATGAAAAGGCAGTTTCCAAGGTCATCAACGAACTGTCTATGAAGGGAGCCAAGGTTATTTTCCAGGATGTCCATGTTTCCGGACATGCCTGCCAGGAGGAGATCAAGCTGATCTACTCCCTCGTAAAACCGAAATATGCCATTCCGATCCATGGTGAGTACCGTCATCTGACTGCACAGAAACACATTGTGGAAGATCTGGGAATCCCGAAGGAGAATATTTTTATCCTTTCTTCCGGAAATGTTCTGGAGTTGGACGGACAGGATGCCAAGGTGACAGGAAGCGTTCATACAGGTGCGATCTTCGTAGACGGACTTGGCGTTGGCGATGTGGGAAATATCGTACTCCGTGACCGTCAGCACCTGTCTGAAGATGGAATCATGATCGTAGTTATGACACTGGAGCGCCACAGTAATGTAGTTCTCGCAGGTCCGGATATCGTTTCCAGAGGTTTTGTGTATGTAAGAGAATCTGAGGATCTTATGGAGCATGCCAGACAGGTTGTGGAAACTGCACTGGATTCCTGCCTGGAGAACAATATCACGGACTGGGGCAAGATCAAAACCGAGGTCAAGGATGCCCTTGGAGAGTATCTGTGGAAACGGACCAAGAGAAATCCTATGATCCTGCCTATCATTATGGAGGCGTAGGTTCATGGATGAGATCAGCATGGAGATCGAGAAGCTTCTCGATGCTGTGCACAGAAGCGATGAATATCAGGAATATCAGAAACAGGCAGCCCAGCTTGAAGCGGATCCTGAGCTGAAAGCCAGAGTGATGAGATTCCGTGGAGATAATTTCAGACTGCAGAATCATTCAGACAAGGATGAGCTGTTCCATATTGCGGAACAGCTCAATCAGGAGTCTGCAAGTCTGAGACAGAACCTGAAAGTAAATGCCTATCTCGACGCAGAGCTTGCGCTGTGCAGACTGATGCAGCGGATATGCAGGACGCTGGTGGACGGGATCGACATACAGATTCCTGACTTATAGGAGGAAAGACTATGGCAGACACAAGAGACAAGGTTGGCAGGGCCGGCGTTTTTCTGGCTGGAGGGGTATTTAAAACCGCTGTATATATCTTTATTATCGTATTTCTGATCTGGGTTGGAAAATCAGCATATCAGTTTGGCTACGATGTGTTTAACCAGCAGGCTATGAGCCCGGGAGAGGGACAGCAGGTCACGGTAGTCATAAAAGAAGGTGCCTCTGCATATAAAGTAGGCAAGACACTGGAGCAGAAGGGTCTTATCAAGGATGCGCTTGCATTTACCATACAGGAAAGAATGTCCGCATATCACGGACAGATCAAAGCAGGTACATACCTTCTCAGTACAGCTTATACACCGACTAGGATCATTGCAGTGCTGTCAGGAGAAGAGAGCAAGGAAGGATCGAACAGCCAGTGATCGTAGAAGAACGCATGCAGACCTATATCAATTCACTGGATATGGGGAATACTCCATTTCTGCAGGAGTTGGAGACAAAGGCACTTGCAGACCGGGTGCCGATCATCCGGAGAGATATGCAGAGCTTTATGAGGATGCTTCTGGCACTGAAACAACCGAAGCGCATTTTGGAGGTGGGGACTGCCGTAGGCTTCTCCACACTTCTTATGTGTGAGTATGGGCCAGAAGATATGGAAATTGTTACCATAGAGAATTATGAAAAAAGAATTCCTGTCGCAAAGGATAATTTCAGGCGCGCAGGAAGAGAGTCACAGATCACGCTTCTGGAGGGAGATGCCGGAGAGATTCTGAAGAATCTTACCGGAACCTTTGATATGATCTTCATGGACGCAGCCAAGGGCCAGTATATCCACTGGCTTCCTGACGTGCTGAGACTGATGAAAGAGGGAAGCGTGCTGGTATCTGACAACGTGCTGCAGGAAGGGGATATTATTGAATCTCATTATCTTGTGGAACGGCGTAACCGTACAATCTATAAAAGAATGAGAGAATATCTCTGGCAGCTGACTCACAGTCCGGTGCTTCGTACATCGGTGCTTCCTCTTGGAGACGGAGCGGCTGTAAGTGTAAAAACAGGAGAACAGGTTTATGAAACGACCAGAACTATTGGTTCCGGCGAGCAGCCTTGAGGTTTTAAAGGTTGCCGTCATATATGGTGCAGATGCTGTTTACATCGGCGGAGAAGCTTTTGGACTTCGTGCAAAGGCTAAGAATTTTTCAAAAGAAGATATGTGTGAGGGAATCGCATTTGCCCATTCCCATGGTGTAAAGGTTTATGTGACAGTAAACATCCTGGCGCATAACCGTGATCTTGAGGGTGTAAGGGAATATCTTCAGGAACTGAAGGAGATCGGACCGGACGCACTGATCATCGCAGATCCGGGAATCTTTATGTATGCAAAGGAAATCTGCCCGGAGATCGAGCGTCACATCAGTACACAGGCAAATAATACCAATTATGAGACTTACCGTTTCTGGTATAACCTTGGTGCCAAACGTGTGGTAAGTGCAAGAGAGCTTTCTCTGGAAGAGATCCGGGAGATCCGGGCACATATTCCGGAGGATATGGAGATTGAAACGTTTATTCACGGTGCCATGTGCATTTCCTATTCCGGAAGATGTCTTCTCAGTAACTTTATGGCAGGAAGAGATGCCAATCAGGGAGCCTGTACCCATCCCTGCAGATGGAAATATTCTGTTGTGGAGGAGAAGCGTCCGGGAGAATACATGCCGGTATTTGAAAATGAGAGAGGAACTTTTATTTTTAATTCCAAGGATCTCTGTATGGTAGAACATATGGAAGATATCCTTACAAGCGGTATTGACAGCCTGAAGATCGAAGGACGTATGAAAACAGCTCTTTATGTGGCAACAGTGGCAAGAACCTACCGCAAAGCCATTGATGACTGTATGGAAAGTCCGGAAAAATATCATGCAAATATGCCGTGGTATCAGGAGCAGATCTCAAACTGTACCTACCGTCAGTTTACCACCGGATTTTTCTACGGAAAGCCGGATGAGAATACCCAGATCTATGACAGCAACACATATGTAAGAGAATACACATATCTTGGATTTGCAGAAGAGATCGATGAGAGAGGTCTGGCAAGACTGACACAGAGAAACAAGTTTTCTGTAGGAGAGACCATCGAGATCATGAAACCGGACGGAAGGAATATTTCGGTCACAGTGGAAGCCATTTATAATGAAGAGGGCGAAGCTATGGAGAGTGCACCACATGCTCAGCAGAGGATCTATGTGAAACTGACTGAGATGCCGGAGGTATTTGATATTCTCCGAAGAGGTGAATGATCCGAAAGGGTGGATAAGAGAGTAAAGGGGAGAACGAAAAGAACGTTCTCCCCTTTACTGATTTTCAGGAAAAAGAGTACGGAGTTTTCGAAGAGCGTTCTTTTCGATACGGGATACATAGGAGCGGCTGATGGAGAGATTTTCAGCAATCTCTCGCTGGGTCAGTGGCTCCTGACCATTCAAACCGTAGCGGCAGCAGATCACCTGGTATTCCTTTGGGGAGAGTACTGTCCGGATATAACGGAGAAGATAGGAAATGCTGTCCCTTTTGAAACAATCATCCACAACATCAACGGGTGGACTTTCAATGATATCGAGAAGGCTGATCTCGTTGCCTTCCCGGTCTGTGCCGATGGGTTCATAGAGAGAAACTTCTCTGGAACGTTTCCTGCGGGCACGGAACATCATGAGAAGCTCATTGTCAATGCACCGTGCAGCATAAGTGGAAAGCTTGGAAGTCCGGCTGGGATCAAAGGTGGAAATGGCTTTGATCAGACCTATGGTGCCTATGGAGATTAGATCATCCTGATCCTCGTCACATCCCTGATATTTTTTTGCAACATGTGCTACGAGGCGGAGATTGTGTTCGATAAGGATATTTTTTGCTTCCGGATCGCCCCTTTGGAGCTGTAGAAGATAGAACTGCTCTTCCGCAAAAGAAAGCGGTTTCAGAAAGGTTTTCAAGGATTCACCTCAAAGGGGATTTCCTTATAGCTTATGAGCCGGACGTGCTTTTCGTGCTTTTCCAACAGAAACTTTATAAAAAGGACAGAGGCGAACACCTGTTGCGCCACATTCTGATCTGGTGTATAATCATAAAATACGAGTGACAACAATCAGTGTATATTGATGAGGAGTATATATTTTGAAAAAGAGGATAGAACAGCTTCTTAACGGAAAATTTATTTATGAACAGCCTAAGCTTCTGTTTTCACAGGACCGTATTTTCGCTACGCTGAAGGCAGGAGAGACTACAAAGGATGAGATTTATTTCGGTACCGATGACAACCGCAGGATCAGTGGCTTTGTGACTTCATCTGACCGGAGACTGGTGCCCGGATTTGACCGCTTTTCCGGAACCACAGTGCGCATGCCTTATGGGGTAGATGCAGAGGGAATGAAGCCGGGAGAGAGCTTTGAAGGCTGGCTGTGTTTTACTACCAGTATCGGAGAATATAAGCTGCCGTTCACTGTACAGGTACAGACGGAAGAGGTGAAGAGTGCAGGCAGAAAGGTATCTTCTCTGGAAGAATTTCTGCACATTGCAAGGGAAGATTTCCATGAGGCTTACCGGATCTTTACAGAACGCCATTTTTCCCTGATCCTGAGTGATCAGAGCGAGAAGATCCGTTCTCTTTATGCAGGAATGTCACAGCAGCCGGTGACCTATCAGCATCTGGAGGAATTTCTGATCGCAGCCGGTGCCAAAGAAAAGGTGACATTGAGTCTGAACAGAGAAGAGGCGAGTTTTTATGATGTCAGTGAATCTGTTCAGGAATCCCTTTATATCCACAGGAGCGGATGGGGACACCTGCGGGCAGATATTGAGGTAAACGGGGATTTTCTGGAGGCAGGCAAGCATGTGGTCACAGAAGAGGATTTTATCGGAAGTACCTGTGAAATAAACTATGTGATCCGCCAGGAAAAACTGGGAAAAGGAAATCAGTACGGCGAGATCATTGTAAAAACCCCATACCAGAAACTGGTATATCACGTTCTTGCATCCAGAGGAACTGAGAGTGCCGTGAACCTGGATCTTCTGGAAAAACAGTACCGGATATCTCTGATGAAGGAATACCTGGGATATCTCTGTAAAAGAACAGATTTTCAGGCCTGGACAGCCTCTACTCATGAGAAGCTTGACCGTATGGGCGAAAACGGACTGAAATATCCGGAATATCAGCTTCTGGAAGCCTATCTTCTTCATCTGGAAGGAGAAGATGACCAGGCTTCAGAAATCCTTGAGCGTTATCAGAATAAATCCTTTCATCACAATGAACTGGAACTGGCAGGGATTTATCTGTATCTGTGTACACAGACCGGGCTGTACCGGGATAAGGAACAGGCCCTCCGCAAGGTACAGAATTTCCAGATGCAGAAGGAAGACAGCTTTATCCTTCTGAAACTGGTATTTGAAATGGATCATACGCTTTCTCCGTCAAAAAAGATCTTTCTGATGGAGGAACTTTTTGAGCGGGGATGTACAAGTCCTTTTCTGTATCTGGAAGCATGGAACCGTATTTGTGCAGATATGTCTCTGCTGCATCGAATCAATGGGTTCTGGGCCCAGGTATTCCTTTTTGCAGGAAAAGAACAGATGCTGACGGAAGAGCTGGTCATGCGCCTGGCATATCTTTCCGGTTATGAGAAAGCTTTTAACGAAAGTCTGTACCGTGCTATGGCCATGGGATGTGAAGCCTTTCCGTCGGATGATACCGTGGAAGCTATCTGTAAATATATTATGAAGGGAAATCCAAGAAAACCGGAATATTTTCAGTGGTTTTCCGCTGCCGTGGACCGCGGGATCCGGATCACACGGCTGTATGAATATTATGTGGAAACACTGGATACTTCTTATCGGAGAGTCCTGCCGAAACCGCTTTTGATGTATTTTACCTATAACAACAATACTCTCGGTGATTCCAAGCGTGCCTATCTGTATGCATGCATCATTGCAGGGAAGGAACGTGATCCACAGACATACGAAAGTTATCGTGAAAGCATGGAGGAATTTGCTTTCCGTAAGTTACGGGAAGGCCGGATGAATGAAAATTATGCCGCTGTTTATCAGGAATTCATGCGGGAACCATCGGACAGCGAAAAAGCGCAGGTGATCGCCTCCAGAATGTTTACCTGCCGGCTGTATACGGATGATCCGAAGGTCCGCAGTGTGATCGTCCGTCACAGACAGATGAAACAGGAAGAAATCTATCCGTGTATCCATGGAATCGCTTACCCAAGGATCTGCAGCGAAGATGCGGCCGTTGTATTTCAGGATGAAAAACAGAGACGTTATGCTGCTACGGTAGATTATAATCTGACACCACTTTTTGATGATCGTGAGATGGTTCCGGCAGTGTTGGAAAAAGGAGCGGATGAACCGGCTGTGCTTTTGTATTACTGTCAGGGTCAGGAGATCAGTCGTAAGAATCTGGGAATTTTTCAGAAACTGGTCCTTTCACCGGCGTTTACCGATGAATATAAGAGGCTGATCCGCAAAAAGATCCTGGATTATTATCGGGATCACGTGCAGGGAGAAGATCTGGATGCCTGTCTGGAGATGATGGATTATCGGGAATATGCCATGGTCGACCGGAAAACCCTTCTGGAGATCCTGATCCAGCGGGGACTGTTTCCGCAGGCTATGAGCGTGGTGGAAGCATTTGGATTTGAAGGAGTAGAGGAGCGTGCTCTTCTGAAGCTGGTAAGCCGTATGATCATCCGCTGTGACTGTGCGGAAGACGAAGAGCTGATCGCACTTTCCTCTCATGTATACCGACAGGGAATCTATGATGAAGTGATCCTCATGTATCTGATGAAATTCCGGTTTGGACCTGTGGATGAACTTCTGGATATCTGGAAAAGTGCCTGTGGGTTTGATATGGATACCTATAATCTGGAGGAGAGGATCCTTTCTCTTCTGATGTTTAATTGGGATTATCGGCCAGAGGGTGCGGATATCCTGAAAGCATATATCCGCCATTCCGGAAAAGAGAGTGTGATCGGTGCGTATCTGACTCTGATGTCTTACGGAATGTTTGTAAAAGAAATGCCGGAGATGCCTGGACTTAAGGAGTATCTGAAAAATCGCAGAGAAAAGGAGTGGCCCGGAGACCGGATCTGTGACCTGACCCTTCTGAAACTGCTTTCCGAAGAAAAAACTGCTGATGAAGAAAATCTGGAAATGGAGGAAAAAATCCTCTCTTCCTGTGTAAAGGAAGGAATGCTATTTGAGTTTTTCCGGAATCTGGATCAGAGTATCCTGCGACCGTATCAGCTGGATGATAAGACTTTTGTAGAGTATCATACTTCACCGGAGACTTTGGTCACACTGTATTATTCCCTGGATACAGGACTTGGAACTGTACCGGACTATAAAAGTGAACCGCTCAAAAATATCTATGAGGGAATTTTTGCCAGAGCATTTACATTGTTTTATGGAGAGACCCTGCGATATTATTTCCAGACAGAAGATGAAACCGGTGTACACAAAACGGAAGAAAAAATACTGACCATGAACCAGAGTAATGACCAGGCATCCAGCAAATATCAGCTGATCAATCAGATACTCTGTGCAAGGAAACTGGAGAAAGACACGGAAGTGAAGGAGAAGCTGGCACAGTATCTCCGGCAGGAACAGTACGTTAATGAAATGTTTGTCATAGAGAAGGAACCGGAAAGATGAATGAAATTCGTGACTTGATCATAGGAATTGATATTGGAAAAGAATACACACAGATCTGTTATTATGACAGAAAAGCAGAAGAAGCCCGTTCTCTTTCCATGAAGGTAGGAGCCAGTCAATACGAAGCTCCGGGCTGTATCTGCTATCGTACCGATCACGGTGATTACTGCGTAGGCCTGGAAGCAGAGTATTTTGCCAGGGAAAAGGGCGGGATCATGATCGGAAATATTTATGATATCTGTCAGAAGGAAGAAAAGATCCAGGTGGCAGGAGAGGAAAAAGAGCCGGCAGAGCTTCTAGCACATTTTCTAAGGGGAATCCTGAAATTTCTGGGAATCCAGGATATCGTAAAGAATACCCGGTGCCTTTGTATCACATCGCCGGAGCTTAGTACACTTCAGGTACGGAATTATCAGAAGGCCTGCAGCCTTGCAGGTTTTTCCCGTGAGAAATATATGCTTATGGACTATGGCGAGAGCTTTTATTATTATGCACTGGGACAGAAGCGGGAAACCTGGAATCGAAGTGTAGGCTGGTATGCCTTTGCAGGCGATACGGTAACCTTCCGGAAGCTGACCATCAACGGCTCTTCCAGACCGGTGCTTGTAAAACTGGAGGATCCGGTCAGTACAAAGCTTGAACCGGAAGAAGAGATCCGTGATGTGGAATTTTACCGTTTTATCAGTAAGACTCTCGGCAAAGAGCTCTTCTCCAGTGTGCAGATCACGGGAGAAGGATTTGACCAGCAGTGGGCACAGCAGTCTGTAAAGCTCCTGTGTCATCAGGGACGGAAGGTTTTTTACGGAAACAATCTTTTTGCAAAGGGAGCCTGTATAGCCGGTAAGGACAGGCTGGAGGATAAAAAACTCAAAGGTTACCGCTATTTAAGTGATTCGCTGGTGACTGCGGACGTAGGAATGGATATGCGGGTGATGGGCTCTCCGGCTTACTATTCGCTGATCGAAAGCGGCAGCAACTGGTATGAATGCAGTGCATCCTGCGAGCTGATCCTGGATGATACCAGTGAACTGGTATTTGTAGTAAGTATTCCGGAAGAAACCGAGAAGAAACGTGTGGCCATGGCACTTGAGGGTCTGCCAAAGCGGCCTAATCGGACTTCAAGGCTTTCCCTCACGCTGAAATACGTATCGCCGAGAGACTGTGAGATCACAGTAGAGGATCTGGGCTTTGGCGAAATGTATCCTTCCAGTGGGAAGATCTGGAGGGAACTGGTACGATGGGATGAGCAGGAAGAAAGGAAGCAGGCATGAGCGGATATATTTTATGTCAGGTAAAAAAGGCAGAGAAGCCGTTTTATATCGAAAATATCAGTACCAATATCTATTCTATAGAAGAACTCTGCTATTATCTTTATAACAATCTTTATCTTGTGGACAGCTCATTGATCAGCAGTAAGCTCTGTACCTGGCTGGAGGAAGAACTGGAGCTTCCGAAGCTTGCGGCCAAGCTGAAACCTTATATTGGAAGAGAGGCCGGACTTGAAGAAGTACTGTATCCGATATTTAAAGAGATCAATTATCTGGCTTATGAAGAGCTTAAGACCTTAAACGGGCGCATTGAAGCCAGAAAACGTGAATCTGAAGAAATACGGGAGAAACGCAAAGGTGATGCGCTGATGGAGAATCGGATGTATGTGAATGCACTCCGTGTTTATCAGAAGCTTCTGGAGCATGGCGGGAAAGAAATCACCGGAGAGATGCGTGAAAGGATCCTGCATAATCAGGGATGCGCATACAGTTACCTGTTCCAGATGGATAAAGCGCTGGATTGCTTTTGGAAAGCATGGAAGGAGAATCATTCAGAGAAAGCGATGAAGGTTTATCTTCTGGCCTACCGCAGTGTTCACAGTGAAGAAGAATACAGGAAACGACAGGAAGATCTGAAGACAGATGAAATGGTAAGGCAGGAAACAGACCAGGCTCTGAAAAGCTTTGCCGGTCTTCCGGAGCAGCATATCGCATCCGGAGAAACCGACAGGATCCTGGAGGATCTCACAAGAGAATATCACAGAAGTACCGGCTCTTAAAGCTGTTCAAGAAGTCCCAGCAGGATCTGCCGGGCTTCTTTTTTTGTATATACGGATTCTTCCTCAGACAGGGAACAGAGGTAATCATTCAGGGCCTGTCCGATACTAGTCTCTTTCAGATAGATACAGAGAAAAGTATCTTTTTCGGAAAGAAAGCAGAGAAAAACGGAATAGTCAGACAGAACTTCCAGATGGATCCCGGTTTCAGGAAGTATGGAAGGCTTCAGGATCCTGCATTTTTCATGTCCCATATCTGTGTCAAGAAGATGCTTGAGGGCTTTTTTTCGTTCTTCTTTCGGAAGAGGGGTCTGATGGTAGGAATAAGGTCCGTCAAGGAGTCCGGTACGGGCAAATTTTCGGATCCCGCTCAGTGTAAAATAATTGCAGGAAAAGGCAGCTTCTGTAAAAGAAAAGGAAGTCTGGTTCAGAACCGCTGCCAGCTGGGTATAGACCGGATCGGAAAGATCGATATCCCTGTTATCAAACAATGACTGAATAAAGCCCGGACCATAGGACATCAGTGCAAGGCAGGGATGAGATTCCAGTGCAAAATTTGTTGAGATCTTTGTCTGCATGATAGAACCAAAGATATTAAGGATCCTGTCCGGAGAATCCGACTGCAGGAAGAATTGGCTGGAATTCTCAAGAGCCCGTTGGAATTCCTGTTGATATGCGTGGATCGCTTCCGGATTTTCAGTAAAAATACAGGTCATCATATCCGAGGATAACAGCAGCAGCTTTTTTTCAGTGAGTAAGAAAAAAGGAAACAGTTCATAGCTGGAAAACTCTCGGCCTGTCTGAGTATAGTAATAATATGGCTGGTAGCCCACAAAACCCGACAGGATCGGAAGGAGTGTGCAGAGAAAGGTTTCCAGATTCATGTTGTAATCCGGTGAGGCGGACGGGTTCTGGTGAAGCGGCAGGATCTGGATCACCGGTGGCAGTTTCTCATATTTGGGATAAAGATGGGAAAAGATCTGTACAAGAAGCCGGCAGTTGGCCGGAAGGTTGGTACGGATCGTTTCAGAAGAACCGGAAGACAGGATGTCCTCAAAAAGGCTCAGGACCTTCTTTTCCACATCAAGAGAAAAAGTTCCACGGTAAAAGGGAAAGGATGGAAGCCTGAGAAAACCCTCCCGGGAAATGACCTGCTGGGAGCTGATAACACCCAGAAGCTCCTGTATATATTTGCGGTTGTAATATATTTCTTTTCCGATTTTTTCTATTTTATATAATTCCATCAGTTCCCTGCGCTGGGAAGGATTGATCCGGAGGGAATCGCAGAACTGGCGCACAAAATCAATACCGGGAAGACGTTTCCCTGTGATCATACGTTGTAGCGAGGTACGGTCAAGTCCCGAAGAAGCAGATAACTGATAAACGTTTTCTCCTGTATCCTTTAGGTATTCCCGGCATTTGTTGCTGAAATCAGACATAGTAGTACTCCTTTTGGTGCTTATATGACATTATTATACGAAAACAGATCATGAATTACAATAATTTGCAAAAAAACAAGGCACAATTAGAAGCACATATTGCGCAGGTCTTTCTTTGAAAATAAAATGTTAATATCAGAAAGAGCATGAGGGAGGAAAACACGGCAATGGCAGTGATGACGATCGCGATATGTGATGAAATACGAAAGGATGCACAGAAGCTGTACAGGCAGCTTTCCACACTGGTCCCTGATGCAGAGCTCCTTCTGTATCGGACCAGAGAGAGTCTTCTGAAAGGACTGGCAGAGGGACACAAGATCTGCGATCTGATATTTCTGGGGCTGGATGGTGATCAGGGCAGGAGTCTGGAAACTGTACGGACAATGCGCCTGAAAGGACATTATATCCCGGTTGTGCTGGTGGCAGAGAATGAAAAATTCTATAAAGAAGCATTTGAAGTGTTTGCCTATAACTATCTGGTCAAACCGGTTGAAAGTGGAGAACTGGAACATGTTCTGGTACATATCCTGGAGGTATGCAGGCGTGAAGGCGGAAGAGCGCTGTATTTTCGCTACAGGAAACAGGTTTATACACTGCAGCACGATCATCTGGCATATATATCCAGTAGTCTTCACAGTGTGACATTTCATCTTACCGATGGAAAAAAGATCAGCTGCAGAGCCAGGCTGGGGGATTTTTCGGGACAGCTGTCAGACAGCAGCTTTCTGAGATGTCATCAGAGCTTTTGTATTAACATGGAGAAGGTAACTTCACTTAAGAAGAACAGTTTTGTGGTCGGACAGACGGAAATCCCAATTTCCAGAACATATCTGAAAACGGCCAGAAAGAAATACAAAGATTATCTGGCAGAGCAGAAGGTTTGCTCTTGACAGCTCCTTTGGGGTATGTTACTATAACCATACGCTTTCGCGTGGTAGAGTGACCATGTGATAAAGAGATAACCGAAAAAAGGAGAATGACCATGAAGAAAAGAACAGTTGCAGTAGTAATGGCGGCAGCGATGACAATAGGAATGATGGTAACAGGAGTGAGTGTACAGGCAGGTGTTGAGGATAAGACCCTGATCGTAGGATTTGATGCTGAATATCCTCCGTTCGGATATAAGGATGATAACGGAGAATATGTAGGATTTGACCTTGACCTTGCCCAGGAAGTATGTGATAATCTTGGCTGGGAACTTGTTAAGAAGCCTATCAACTGGGATTCCAAGGATATGGAGCTGAACTCCGGAACGATCGACTGTATATGGAATGGATTTACTATCAACGGACGTGAGGATGACTATACATGGAGTGATCCATACATCAACAATGAGCAGGTGATCGTAGTTGCCAAGGATTCCGGAATTGAGAAGCTTGCGGATCTTAAGGGCAAGAACGTAGTTGTACAGGCTGCATCCGCTGCACTGGACGCATTGAACAGCGATGACAATAAGGAACTGAAGGACAGCTTTGCATCTCTTACAGAGAATCCGGACTACAACACTGCATTTATGAATATTGATTCCGGAGCTGCAGACGCTGTTGCTGTTGATATCGGTGTTGCTAACTATCAGCTTTCCCAGAGAGGCAAGGATAAATATGTGATCCTTGACGAGCCGATCCAGAACGAGCAGTATGGCATCGGATTCAAGAAGGGAAATGATGAGCTGAAGGATCTCGTATGGGATGAGGTCAAGAAGCTTGACGAGTCCGGTGAGGTTGACAAGCTTGCAGATAAGTATGAACTGGATAAGA
The DNA here is from genome assembly GCF_018785605.1 of Blautia sp. MCC270. Taxonomy (NCBI): domain Bacteria; kingdom Bacillati; phylum Bacillota; class Clostridia; order Lachnospirales; family Lachnospiraceae; genus Blautia; species Blautia sp. MCC270. The sequence goes on along the minus strand of NZ_WQQD01000001.1, from coordinate 35,591 downwards.
GCATGCTCTGCATCAGCGAGGACAAGGATAAGATAGAGAATTCTGATTCAGCAGAAGCTGACACAGAAGAAAGTGCAGACAGCACAGAGAAAGAAAACGATTCTGAATCCAAATGATCCGGTACAGATCCGGTACAGTAAAAGCTGTGAAGATATTTTTTTAAGCTATCCAACAGCAGTAGAAATAAGAAACATAGCAGAAGCTTTTGAAGCTTCCGCATAAAAAGGAAATGAGGGTGCTTCGGCGCAGAAAGAGCTGCCGTACACGCTCATTTCCTGTTGTTTACAGGAATTACAGGTATCAGTCCGATAAATGGGACTGATACTCCGAACCAGGAGGAAAAAAATGAGTTTTAGTGTAATGCTCCAGCAGCTGGCAGGAGGAATGCTGGTCTCTATTGAGATCTTTTTTGTAACCTTGCTGTTTTCTCTGCCGCTGGGACTTCTGATCTGTTTTGGCAGAATGTCCAGAAACAAAGTGATCCGTACCATTGTATCCGGGTACATATCCATCATGAGAGGAACGCCGCTGATGCTGCAGCTGATGGTGGTATATTTCGGCCCTTATTTTATCTTTGGGATCCGTATTTCCATGGGATATAGTCTGATCGCTGTATTTATCGCATTTGCCATCAACTATGCAGCTTACTTTGCAGAAATCTATCGCGGCGGCATTGAATCCATGCCGGTGGGACAGTATGAAGCTGCAAAGATCCTTGGATACAATAAGGTGCAGACATTTTTCCGCATCATTCTTCCACAGGTGATCAAAAGGATTTTGCCGTCTATTACAAATGAGGTCATTACGCTGGTCAAGGATACTTCCCTTGCGTTTGTTGTGGCAGTTGCGGAGATGTTTACCATTGCCAAGCAGATCGCAAGTGCACAGACAACAATGATGCCATTTGTGATCGCTGCGATATTTTATTATGTGTTCAACCTGATCGTGGCTGTTGTGATGCAGAAGGTTGAGAAAAGTATGAATTACTACCGCTAACCGGAATGGAGAGTATAAAATATGAAATTATTTGAAATGAAACATATCAAAAAAAGCTTTGACGGACTGGAAGTTCTCAAAGATATCTCTCTTGACGTGGAAGAGGGAGAAGTTTTAAGTATCATCGGTCCTTCCGGTTCCGGCAAGTCAACCATCCTGCGTTGTGCCACAGGACTTGAGACGCCGGACAGCGGCGAGATCATCAAAAACGGTGATGTGGGACTGGTGTTCCAGCAGTTCAATCTGTTTCCGCATTTTTCCGTACTGAAAAATATAGTGGATGCACCTCTGAAGGTGCAGAAGAGAAAGAAAGATGAGGTTTACGCCCAGGCAAGAAGCCTTCTTAAGAAAATGGGCCTTGCAGACAAGGAGAAGGCATATCCTTTTCAGCTTTCCGGAGGACAGCAGCAGCGAGTTTCCATTGCCCGTGCGCTCTGTATGAATCCGAAGATCCTGTTTTTTGATGAACCTACATCTGCACTTGACCCGGAGCTGACCGGTGAGATCCTGAAGGTTATCAAGGATCTTGCTCAGGAGCATATTACCATGGTGATCGTTACTCATGAAATGAATTTTGCAAGAGATATTTCCGACCGTATCATCTTTATGGATAAGGGTGTGATCGCAGTGGAGGGAACGCCGCAGGAGGTATTTTCTTCCGAAAATGGCAGAATGAAGGAATTTTTGGGAAAATTCCATCAGGGTATGGAGTAACAAACGGTTGCTTTTAAAGAGGCAATGTTATATAATTTCAAGAGGCGTGAATTAACCAGATTCGGGCAGATAACGGATCATTCGCCATTCCGGCCCGGATGTATGTAATCAGGAGGATAATAATGAATACAGACAGATATGTAAGCCCGCTGTCAGAGCGGTACGCAAGCAAAGAGATGCAGTACATTTTTTCCCCGGACATGAAATTCCGCACATGGAGAAAGCTGTGGATCGCACTTGCTGAGACGGAACGTGAGCTTGGCCTTAACATCACCCAGGAGCAGATTGACGAGATGAAAGCTCATGCGGATGATATCAACTATGATGTGGCTAAGGAGCGTGAGCGTCAGGTTCGCCATGATGTAATGTCTCACGTGTATGCGTTTGGTGTACAGTGCCCGAAGGCAAAAGGTATCATCCATCTGGGAGCGACCTCCTGTTATGTAGGAGATAATACGGATATCATCGTTATGACAGAGGCACTGAAACTTGTCCGCAAGAAACTTGTGAACGTGGTCGCAGAGCTTTCCAAGTTTGCAGCGCAGTATAAGGACCAGCCAACTCTGGCGTTTACTCATTTCCAGCCGGCACAGCCGACAACCGTAGGTAAGAGAGCAACTCTCTGGACTCAGGAATTCCTGATGGATCTTGAGGACCTTGAGTATGTATTAAGCACTATGAAGCTTCTTGGCTCCAAGGGAACAACCGGTACACAGGCTAGCTTCCTGGAACTTTTTGACGGGGATCAGGAGACCATCGACAAGATCGATCCGATGATCGCAGAGAAGATGGGATTCAGATCCTGCTATCCGGTTTCCGGACAGACCTATTCCAGAAAGGTTGATACCCGTGTGCTGAATATCCTTGCGGGAATCGCTGCAAGTGCACATAAGATGTCCAACGATATCCGTCTTCTTCAGCATCTGAAAGAAGTAGAGGAGCCATTTGAGAAATCCCAGATCGGATCTTCCGCTATGGCATATAAGAGAAATCCGATGAGAAGTGAGAGAATCGCTTCCCTGTCCAGATATGTGATGATTGATGCACTGAACCCGGCGATCACATCTGCGACACAGTGGTTTGAGAGAACTCTGGACGACTCTGCAAACAAGCGTCTCAGCGTTCCGGAAGGATTCCTTGCGATCGACGGAATCCTGGATCTCTGCCTCAATGTTGTAGACGGACTGGTTGTTTATCCGAAGGTTATCGAGAAGAGACTGATGTCTGAGCTTCCATTTATGGCAACTGAGAATATCATGATGGATGCAGTTAAGGCAGGCGGAGACCGTCAGGAGCTTCATGAGCGTATCCGTGAGCTTTCCATGGAAGCAGGAAAGAACGTGAAGGTAGAGGGTAAAGATAACAATCTTCTTGAGCTGATCGCAGCGGATCCGGCATTTAACCTGACTCTTGAGGATCTTCAGAAATCCATGGATCCGTCCAGATATACAGGACGTGCCAAAGAGCAGACAGAGGCATTTATCGCCAATGTGGTACAGCCGGTTCTGGATGCACATAAGGATCTGCTTGGCGTTAAGGTTGAGATCAACGTATAATTCCAAGATGTTATAAACATTAAGAAATGAACACAGACAGGAATGACGTGTCTCTGTGTATTACAGGCAGAGAACATGTCGTTCCGAATAATAGAGAAAGACACAAGGAGGAACTGTGTTATGGTAACTGCAGTAGTAGGAGCAAACTGGGGAGATGAAGGTAAAGGCAAGATCACAGATATGCTTGCTGAGAAAGCTGATATCATCGTAAGATTTCAGGGTGGAGCCAATGCGGGCCACACCATCGTAAATGATTACGGTAAATTCGCACTTCATACACTTCCGTCAGGTGTGTTTTACGGACATACGACCAGTGTCATCGGAAACGGTGTTGCACTGAACATTCCGGTATTCTTCAAGGAGTACAACGAAGTAGTAGGCCGTGGAGTACCGGCACCGAAGATCCTGATCTCCAACAGAGCACAGATGGTAATGTCTTACCACATTCTGTTCGATCAGTATGAAGAGGAGCGTCTTGGAGGCAAGGCTTTCGGTTCCACAAAATCCGGAATCGCTCCGTTCTATTCTGACAAATATGCAAAGATCGGCTTCCAGGTAAGTGAGCTTTTTGATGAGGAAGCACTGAAAGAGAAGGTTGTACGTATCTGCGAGACCAAAAACGTAACACTTGAGCATCTCTATCATAAGCCTCTTCTGAAACCGGAAGACATCATGAATGAGTTGATGGAATACAAGAAGATGGTTGAGCCATACGTATGCGACGTATCGCTCTATCTCTGGAATGCACTGAAAGAGGGAAAACAGGTTCTTCTTGAGGGACAGCTTGGAACTCTGAAAGACCCGGATCACGGAATCTATCCGATGGTTACATCCTCTTCCACACTGGCTGCTTATGGTGCCATCGGTGCAGGCCTGCCTCCATATGAGATCAAGAAGGTCGTAACCGTATGCAAAGCTTACTCCAGTGCAGTTGGAGCAGGTGCATTCGTTTCTGAAATCTTCGGCGAGGAAGCAGATGAGCTGAGAAAACGTGGCGGTGACGGTGGTGAGTTCGGTGCTACTACAGGCCGTCCGAGACGTATGGGATGGTTCGACTGTGTTGCATCCAAATACGGATGCCGTCTCCAGGGAGCTACAGACGTTGCTTTTACAGTACTGGATGTTCTGGGATATCTGGATGAGATCCCGGTTTGCACCGGCTATGAGATCGACGGAGAGGTGACAACAGAATTCCCGACAACTGTGCAGCTTGAGAAAGCAAAACCGGTTATTGAGAAGCTTCCGGGATGGAAATGCGATATCCGTGGAATCAAAAAATATGAGGATCTTCCGGAGAACTGCAGAAAATATGTAGAGTTCGTAGAAAAACATATTGGATTCCCGATTACAATGATCTCTAACGGACCAGGAAGAAACGACATCATTTACAGATAATTATTTTTACAGTATCAGGATTATGACAACAGGAAGCGCCGGGGAAGAATTTCTCCGGCGCCCTTTTGGTTCAAAGAGATATTCAGTTAAAATAACAGATAGAATAGCGGATGTATCATGTGAAAGGAAGCTCAATGAAAAATTTTAAAAGAATCGCGGCACTTGCAGGTGTTGTCATATTACTTCTTATATTCTGCCTTCCAATGGCATTTGCCTGGGGAAGCAGTGAAAACGCCCAGGCTTTGTTCCGGGGGGCTTTTGCGGCAGCCGTTCTGGTACCGATCGTAGCGTATGTTTTCTGGATGGCGTACCGGATCTGGGGAAATAAGAAGCCGAGAGAGGATGAAAACCGTATGATCGAGAATATTATTTTTGATGTGGGAAATGTGCTGATGGGCTATGACTGGGAAGAGTATCTTCGGAGCTATGACTTCCCGGAAGAAAAGTATCAGAAAATCGCAGATGCAGTATTTCGAAACCCGATCTGGGAGGAACAGGACCGTGGACAGCATGAGGAGTCCTGGTATGTAGATAAATTTGTGGAAAGTGCACCGGAATATGAAGCAGATATCCGTGAGGTGGTACGACGTGATCCGGAGTGTATGCATCTGTATGATTATGCGGAAACCTGGGTGAAATATCTCAAAAATCAGGGATATCATCTCTATGTCCTTTCCAACTACGGAACTTATATGCTGGATCGTACAAAGCAGGATATGTCTTTTCTGAAATATATGGATGGAGTGGTATTTTCCTGTGATGTGCAGCAGATCAAGCCTGAGGTGGATATTTATAAAACACTTCTGAAGCGTTACAGCCTGAAACCGGAGAAATCGGTATTTCTGGATGATCGTGCCGTGAACTGTGAGGGAGCCGGAAAAGCCGGTATTCATACCATCCAGTTTGAGAATCTGAAGCAGGCGGCGAAGGCGCTTGAGAAGCTTGGTGTGAAATGACCTTCAGTGTGAAAAGAGAAATGCAGAGGGCCTGCACCATCGCGAAGCCCTCTGCATTCTAAAGGGGAGGATATGATAAGTATCTCCCGGAACGGCATCTGTTATACAGAAAATATATAAGATCTTGTAATCTTTTATTCCCTGTTCTTCTTCCGGTATTCATCGGGAGTCATTCCATATGTTTTTTTAAAAGTACGTATGAAATGCTCCGGACTTTCATACCCTACAAGTTCACAGATCGCAAGATTGCTGAGAGAGGTTTCACGCAGAGCATGACATGCCTGGTTCAGCTTGATATCCCGGATGATCTGTAAAAATGTCCGTTCGGTACTTTCCCTGATCAGGGTACTGAAGTGGGAAGTACTATAGCCAAAATGCTTCGCAGCTTCACGTAAGGTAACGCTCTGGTAGTGACGGTTCAGGTAGTTGAGGATTTCCGTTACAGAATTTCCGGTGCTGTCCTTTGTAAGGATGGATTCAATATCATTTTCGTGAAAACGCAGCAGCATGGCCCAGAATGGAGTTGAGAAAGGTGCAGCTGTATTTTGCGTGGCCGAGATATTCGATATAGAGATTTTCCAGCATGTCATGGATCTGTGCATCATTTCCACTGTGAAAGATCGGATAATTTCCCACGGTCTTGCGGTACAGCACATGGGCAGTTACTGCTAACGGTAACAAAAGCACATGGGTACCCTGGCAAATACTTCCTGTACAATATAAGCATACTTTTGGCTATGAAATGCTTTTAAACATAGTGGGTATTTTAGATTCCGGTATGCTGTTTCCTGTGACCATCTGAGATGGTAGAGTTCTTTTAAGTGATCCATATCAAAATCCTTTTTTTACAAGGAAATTCCTTAAGTAAATGACATTGGGAGTGAACAGTAACTCTGAAACAGTTAAGACAGGCGGAAAATCCGCCTGCTCTTGACATGCAGATTTGCACCTGTTATATATAAAGCAAGGGTAAAAAGCTCTGTGAAAGAACTTTTCACCCTTCATTATCATAGAAGAATCTTATTTACAGACTTTTTCTCGCAGTCTCTCTGTAGTTTACTATTGCTTTTTTGGCAGCATCAAAATCCTTTTCTAGTACATAAATACATGTTGTTTCATTCTTATGATCAATTCCCGATGCAAAAGTATGATAAAAAATCAAGAAAAAAAGATTATTGATAAATGTTGCTTTTTTCAATCTGGTTTCATAAGGAATATTATTTTCATTCAACGTTTGTGTTAACCGCACAAGATGATCCATATTATCAGTTTCACATAATTTAATTTTCCCATTATCCTGAATATACTTCATAAAACCACCTCCGTGCTATATGTACATATATAAGAATAAATAATTTCCTGAATCCGTGAAATTCATCCTTTAAGTGAACCAACCTGCCAAGGGCAAGTTGGTTCCATGATAAAAATATACTTCCCTGTCTATTTTCAATACCAATGTCGTGACTCCAAGCGCTCATTGGGCAAAAAAAGGTACACGAAATAAGCCTACTATAAAATTGCTTTGTTACTTATGCGTTTGTGACAGCATATTTCTGACAGATATCAGAAAATATATGCCGCCAGACGTTGCTTTTTCCAAGGCCGATTATCAACTGGCGTGCATGCATGGTTACATGGCCTGCCATCATGATCAGGCTGCTGATAACTGTGCGTAAACGACGGCGTTTAACATCCCTCTTCTGACAAGGTGTTCGTCCTCCAATTGTGCCCTGACCGATCATACGGAGAATGTTATATGCGATCATCCCCAATTCGAGTATCAGTGCATTGGTCGTGAACTTTCCAGATGGAAGTCGCTCCAGATCCATGTCAGTTTTTACCTCACTATGAAACTGCTCACATTCTCCATGGGCATGATACAGACGGATGATTTCCTCATCCGGGTCACCAAGGTTTGTCCACCAGGTTTCAACTTCAACATCGGGAACCAGATTGAACTGACCATATTTATCAATGGTTCGTTCCGTAATCTCGTAGCCGGTACGGAGTGTAAACTCTTTATTGAACTGCTTATTGGTAACGGTTCTCCAGTTACTGCCTATATAAACAGTTTTTCCATCTCTGGGACTGTTTATATTCTGGCAGTACTGCTTTGCTATTTCAAACCAATCATCCGTGTTTTCCCGGCGAAGGTTCCGCTTGATAATAAAAAAGCAGCCTGCATCCATCAGAACAGCAACATTGTCGATGGAGTCATTGCCGGAATCAAGGCGAATCAACAGCGGCTTATCTGTCAGTTTGTGGCAAAGCGTTATTGTTTCCTGCGGAAATTTAACCGTCCCCTTCTGACAATGCTGTTTTCCTTCACGGAGTTCGAAATTGATGGCGTACCCCTCTGTACCTATATATGCCATCATAGGCGCATAGCCGTCACCTCTTTGTAGGTTCGTGAAACACCTTCCTTTTTGGATTTCGAATTATCCATAGGTGTCACATCGATATCTACCGGAACAAGACCATTTGCAAGAGCTGTCGGTTGTATTTTGTTTGTAAGGAGCATCTCAACATTCTGCCCATGCAAAGCATTCCAAGGTAAGTGAGTACAATATCACCGTTCTTAATCTGATGCTGAGACCGGTTGGGTGAATAATGATATTGAACAACAGAGTATCGCAAAATCTTGAAATTATAGGATTTAAGGAGCCTGTGAAGAAATCAACTTCACGGATTCAGGGAAGATATAAAAGTGGAGCTACATAGAGCAGTTCTAAACTGATTTAATTTTAGCAAAGAAGGTGATGCCTGCCAAGAGGAAAACACAAATTTATGCACATTTTTTTAGAGAGGGAATCCGTGTAATCATTCAATGTGGATAACTTTCCTAAATTTATAAGAAATGTGTAAATATGTGAAATCACAAAATGGGTAGGCTATAAAATAAATTTACCTTTCAAAACTGATATGAAACAGATGTATTTGATTTCTTCGCCAAAAGATGATATAATAAATAGAAATTGCGAAGCGGAATATAAATCTCCGTCTTATTTATCTAAAATTTGGGAAAAGAGGATCAGACAATGAGCGATATGACAATTCTTGAGCAGTGGCGTTCCATTGCTTATAATCAGAATGCAGATAAGAATAAGCTTCAGCGCTTCTGGGCAAATTATTTTAACATTGAGAAGAATATTTATGAGCAGCTTCTTGAGAACCCGGATGAGGTTGTTTCCGGAACTGTAAAAGAGCTTGCTGAGAAATACGGTCAGGACGTTATGACTATGGTTGGTTTCCTTGACGGAATCAATGACAGTCTGAAGGTTCCGAACCCGATCGAGACTATGGATGAGGATACCAAGGTAAACCTTGCATTTGATAAAGAGGCACTCTATAAGAACATGGTAGATGCCAAGGCTGACTGGCTTTACAACCTTCCTCAGTGGGACAAGATCTTCACAGAAGAGAAAAAGAAAACCCTCTACATGGAGCAGAAGAAATCCGGCACAGTTGTGAAACCGCACAAGGTCGGAAGAAACGATCCGTGCCCATGCGGAAGCGGCAAGAAATACAAACACTGCTGCGGAAGATAATGAGCGTAAAGAAGAATCTGGATTACATTATCGTGTTAGGTGCCCATGTGGACGGAACACGGATGACACTTGCCCTTCTGGAACGAGCCAGAAGGGCCCTTCTTTATCTTGAAGAAAATCCGGGTACGAAGGCAGTGCTCTCCGGAGGAAAAGGCGATGGAGAAAACATTTCCGAGGCAGAGGCCATGTATCGCTACCTTACCGGTCACGGAATAAACGGGGACAGACTGATACGGGAAGAAGAATCTACCAGTACGAAAGAGAATTTGGAATTCAGCCGCAGAAGGATCGGAACCACAGACTGTTCCGTAGGCGTGGTGACGAACAATTTTCATGTATGGAGAGGAGCAGCCATTGCAAGAAAATGTGGATTCCGGGAAGTGACCATGGTACCTTCCAGGTATCGAAGCTGGCGTCTTTTTATCTACATTCCCCGTGAGATTCTGGCTATTATCAAAGACAAACTCATGGGAAATCTGTAGATCTGTGCGAGAAGAGAAATCTCAAAAATTTTGTCAACATGCGTTGACAAATAAAAATACTGCGCTTATAATGAACCACAGAAAAAGAAATAAAAAACACGCTGACGAGACGAGTAAGCTGTGAAACGTTACAGAGAGAGATGTGAAGTGCTGGAAACATCTTATCGGGAAACAGCCGAAGACTACCTCCGAGTGGCCCCAATCCGGTCCGGTGATTCCGTTATCATCATAATTGAGAGGCTTTGCATCCTGGCATGACCGGGCAGCAGAGCAAGCAGGGTGGAACCGCGAGAATGAATGAACTCGTCCCTTACAGTATGTGATGTACTGTGAGGGATTTTTTTATTGCAGAATCTCTTGCAAAAGCAGACACATACTGTGTACCATAGAAACTTCATTTAAAATGAAAGGAGAAAAAACAATGATCATTACATTAAAAGACGGCTCAAAAAAAGAATATGCAGAAGCAAAAGCTGTGATCGATATCGCATATGACATCAGCGAAGGCCTTGCACGTGCTGCATGTGCAGGAGAAGTAAACGGAGAGGTCGTAGATCTTCGTACAGTTCTTGACAGCGACTGTGAGTTGAATATCCTTACAGCGAAAGACGAGAAGGGCCTTGCAGTTCTCCGTCATACAGCATCTCACGTAATGGCACAGGCTGTACAGAACTTATACCCGGAGGCAAAGGTTGCCATCGGACCATCCATTGATACAGGCTTCTACTATGATTTCGACCACGAGCCATTTTCACGTGAGGATCTTGACGCCATTGAGAAAGAGATGAAAAAGATCATCAAAAAAGGCGCAAAGATCGAGCGTTTTACAAAATCCCGTGAGGATGCCATCGCATACTTTAAAGAGAAAAATGAGCCATACAAGGTTGAGCTGATCGAGGATCTTCCGGAGGGAGAAGAGATTTCCTTCTATTCACAGGGAGACTGGACAGACCTCTGTGCAGGCCCACACCTGATGAGTGTAAAAGGCATCAAGGCATTCAAACTTCTTTCTTCTTCCAGCGCATACTGGAGAGGCAGTGAGAAGAACGCAATGCTTACACGTATCTACGGAACAGCCTATGCTACAAAGGATGAGCTGAAAGAGCATCTGGAGCAGATGGAAGAAGCAAAGAGACGTGATCATAACAAGCTTGGCCGTGAGATGAAGATCTTCACAACTGTAGATGTGATCGGACAGGGACTTCCGCTTATCATGCCAAACGGTGTGATCATGATGCAGGAGCTTCAGCGCTGGATCGAGGATGAGGAGACAAAGCGTGGATACGTAAGAACAAAAACTCCTCTTATGGCAAAGAGCGATCTTTACAAGATCTCCGGACACTGGGATCATTACAAAGATGGTATGTTCGTACTTGGTGATGAGGAGAAGGACAAAGAGGTTTATGCACTTCGTCCGATGACATGTCCGTTCCAGTACTATGTATACAAAGCAGAGCAGCACAGCTACCGTGATCTGCCGATCCGTCTCGGCGAGACCTCCACACTGTTCCGTAATGAGGATTCCGGAGAGATGCATGGCCTGACACGAGTTCGTCAGTTTACTATTTCCGAGGGACATCTGATCGTAAGACCGGACCAGATGGTAAAAGAGTTCAAAGACTGTATCGCACTTGCCCAGTACTGTCTGCAGGTACTTGGTGTTGAGGAAGATGTAACCTATCATCTTTCCAAATGGGATCCGACAAACAAAGAGAAATACATCGGTGAGCCGGAGGTATGGGAAGAGACAGAAGGCCATATCCGCCAGATGCTTGAGGAGCTGAACATTCCATTCACAGAGGATGTGGGCGAGGCTGCTTTCTACGGACCGAAGGTTGATATCAACGCAAAGAACGTATACGGAAAAGAAGACACCATGATCACGATCCAGTGGGATGCACTTCTTGCAGAGCAGTTTGATATGTACTATATCGATGAGAATGGCGACAAACAGCGTCCGTACATCATCCACCGTACATCCATGGGATGCTATGAGAGAACACTGGCATGGCTTATTGAGAAATACGCAGGAATGTTCCCGACATGGCTCTGCCCGGAGCAGGTTCGTGTGATCCCGATCTCCGAGAAGTATAACGATTATGCACAGAAGGTTGAAGCCCAGATGAGAGAAGCAGGGATCCGCTGCTCTGTAGACGGACGTTCCGAGAAGATGGGATACAAGATCCGTGAGGCACGTCTTGAGAGAGTACCTTACATGCTTATCGTTGGTGCAAAAGAGGAAGAAGAGGGTAAGGTTTCCGTAAGAAGCCGCTATCTTGGCGATGAGGGAATGAAAGAGCTTGGTGAGTTCATTAACTTCATCAAAGAAGAGATCAAGAACAAGACGATCCGTAAGATCGAGGTTCAGGAAGAGAAGAAATAAACAAAACAGATGATTGACGGATAAATAAAAGGCGACCCGTGTGATAGGCGGGCCGCCTTTATTTTTGATCCGGCAATATTGAGGCCACGCTGTGATGCGGAGGCGGTCAGTATTGCCGGATATTTTTTATTTAAAATATTTCTCCCTGACGAGTTCAACCGGCATGTCCAGTCCGGTCCAGATGTGGAAAGCCTTTACACCCTGGTGGAGCAGCATGTACATTCCGTTAAAGGTCGGACATCCGGCTTCCCGGGCTTCCCTGAGAAGTCTTGTTTCTCTTGGCTCATATACAACATCGGCTACGGTAAGCTCCGGATGGAACAGAGTCTTGTCCGGGATCACGGTGCCTGTCACATCCGGGACCATTCCCACAGAAGTTGCATTGATGAGGAGATTGCTTTCCTCCAGTGCGTCCTTCAGCGCAGTGTGATCATCCATCTCATGAAGGATCATCTCACATTCTGTCATATGAGACATTTTTTCTGCCATGGCAGCAGCACGTTCCCAGTAACGGCTGGTAGGACGTGCAAAAACATGGATCTTTTTTGCACCCTCCAGGGCGGACTGGCCGCAGATCGCCATTCCGGCACCGCCGACACCCATAACGGTGATAGTGCGCCCCTTTACATCACAGCCGGCATCTCTGGCAGACTGGGTAAATCCATAACCATCCGTATTAAACCCCTTTAATTTTCCATTGTCGTTGCGTACGGTATTTACCGCTCCGATCAGCTGGGCAGTGGGAGAAAGCTCGTCCAGAAGCTCCACGATCTTATTCTTGTTTGGCATGGTCAGGTTAAAGCCCTTGATCCCACAGGCTTTCAGTCCTTCCACAGCCTGGGGAAGGGTCTCCTCTGTTACATCAAAACAGAGATACACATAATCAAGTCCAAGATAACGGAATGCCTCATTGTGCATTAAAGGTGATACGCTGTGTGCCACGGGGCTTCCCAGAAGGCCGGTAAGCCCGGTATGTCCGGTAATATTGATCATTGTTCGATTCCCTCCTGTATCTCATATAATAGAATTTCTTTACGAAATATAATAAAAAATATTTTAGCACTATAAAGTGCGAAAATCAACAAATACAAATATTGTACGGAAATTTATACATTTTTGTCGCTGATTCATAGAAAAAATCTATAAATGTCGATACAGACAGAAACGACCCGATAAGTTAGAAGAATCGACATCCGGATTTGACAAAATATGCAAAGAGCCTGCCCTATAATAAATGCACTTACCAAAGTTGAGAATCGATGGTAGACGAAACAGCAGTGGGGGAAGCTTATGTATCAGAGGATATACATAGATATCGTTTTTATGACGAATTTCCTTATGGATTACATGCTTTTAAGACTTGTGGGAAAATTTCTGCATCTTGACGGGAAACGCAGAAGATGTGTGATATCCGCTGCCTTTGGATCTTTTGTATCCTGCCTGCTTGTATGTGCACCTTTTAAGATCATTTTTCCTGCCGCTGTACTGATCCATGGCGGCTGCGCTTTTTTTATGGCGTCGTTTGCTTTTCGACTGAAAAAAGGCGGCCTTCTTGTAAAAACCATTCTGGCTCTGTATTTCACAGCTTTTGTGGTTGGCGGGATCTATCAGGCACTGGAAACGGAAAGAACCATGACGGTGAAAATATTTCTGCTTTTTCTGGCAGGGATTTATGGCACACTTTATACTCTGGGATGTGTGACCGAGACCTTCCGGTTTGGAAGAAGAAATATTTTTCCGGTCACTTTGAAATATCAGGGGAAGCTGCAGCAGACATACGGCTTTTATGATACCGGAAATCTCCTTATGGATCCTGTGAAAAAACAGCCGGTATCGATCATCAAACAGGAACTTTTGGGAAGCCTGATATCGAAAGAGCAGGTGAAAAAACTGATGGATATTAAAGATAAACCAGAGGCACTGGAAAATACAGGATTTGTCAGTCTGCAGCCGCATTTTCTGAGCTGTCATACCGCAGATGGAAAAAAAGGACTGCTGCTGGCAGTGATCCTTGATGAACTTCTGATCCAGACTCCCGAAAGGGTGGTACATGTAGGAAAACCGGTGCTTGCCATAACATCCGAGCCCTCAGCTTTGGGAGAAGAGTACGAGATACTTTTGAATTCCAGACTATTAAATTGAGAAGGGGGCTTATGTTATGAACAGAGCAGCTGCAAGATCCTATCCGTTTCAGGTGATCCGGAAATTTATGTTCAATCGTCCGGGAGAGGTTTTTTATATTGGTGGAAATGATATCCTTCCGGCGCCGTTGTCAGCGGAACGGGAGGCTGAAGTGATCGAAATGCTGGGAACAGAAAAGGAAAAAGAGGGAAAGTCGGTTCTGATCGAGCATAATCTACGGCTGGTGGTTTATATTGCAAAGAAATTTGATAATACAGGGGTAGGTGTGGAGGATCTGATCTCCATCGGAACCATAGGGCTCATAAAGGCTATCAATACCTTTGATCCGGTAAAAAATATCAAGCTTGCTACCTATGCATCACGATGTATCGAAAATGAGATCCTGATGTATCTGAGGAGAAACAGCAAAACAAAGATGGAGGTTTCCATTGATGAGCCGCTGAATGTGGACTGGGATGGAAATGAGCTGCTGCTTTCGGATATTCTGGGAACGGATGACGATGTGATCTCCAGACGTCTGGAAGATGAGGTGGAGATCGCACTTCTTGGAAAAGCCATCAGCAAACTGACAAAGCGGGAACAGATGATCATCCGTCTGCGATTCGGTATCGGAAACCGGGAAGGAAGCGAGAAAACACAGAAGGAGGTAGCGGATCTTTTAGGAATTTCGCAATCCTACATTTCCCGCCTAGAAAAGCGGATCATGAAGCGGCTGCGGAAAGAAATCGTAAAGTATGAATAGATGAAACCGGAAAAAACGGTTTACCGGACAGGTTTCCCTTATGGAGGAAGTAAAACCAAAAAATATTTTTGAGACACCACAGAGAGATGCGCGTCTTGGATGGACCGGTGATGCAGAAATCTTCTGCCGTACGGCATGCTTCCTTGAAAATACCTATTCCTTCTACCGAAAATGGCTCCGTGATGTGGAGGCAGACCAGACAGAGGAGGGCGGTGTTGCCCATGTTGTTCCGGATATCATTTCCGGAAACGAAGGGGATAATTGGCTCCTTGAGCAGGGAAGTCATTCGGCAGCAGCGAGAAGATTTAAAATTCCGGGAAATACAGTAGAATTTGTCAGAGACCTTCGATATAATAAATACAGAGTGTTTACAGGGCTACAGAATGAACAAAAGAAGAAGGGGTGTGGCAGAATGATCGACATTGCACATGCAAAACAGGAATTCGAAAAATATCTGGATGAATACGACCGGGAGGATGAACAGATCTGTCTGAAAATCGTACATACCTATGGCGTGGTGAAATACGCAGGAGAGATTGCCAGAAAAATGGAATGTTCCGGTGAAGATGTGGAACTTGCGGAGCTGATCGGTCTGCTTCATGATATTGGCCGTTTTGAGCAGATCCGTAGATTTCACAGCTTTGAGCCGGGAACCATGGATCATGCCGTGTTCGGTGCAGAACTTCTCTTCGGGGAGGAGAAGCTGATCCGGCGTTTCGTGGAGGATGATAAATTTGATGAGCTGATTGATGCAGCAATTCGGAAGCACAGTGATTTCAAACTGGAAGGAATCCACGATGCAAGAACACTTTTCCATGCAAAACTGATACGAGATGCCGATAAGCTGGATAACTGCAGAGTAAAGCTGGAGGCGTCTGTTGAAGCCATGCTGGGAGTCTCTGAGAAAGATGCAGGAGAAGGGCTGATCTCACCGGCAGTGTGGGAGTCCTGTCTCAGAAGAGAATCCGTGTTATCCGCAGATAGACATGTGCCGGTGGATTACTGGGTATCTTATCTTGCACAGTATTATGATATTAATTTTCCTGAGACCTGTGAGATCATCGAAGAAGAGGATTATATCACCAGGATCGCAGGCCGGCTGACGTACCAGGAACAGGATACCAGAACTAAGCTCCATATTCTCACAGAAGATCTGAACAGGTATCTGGAGATGCCGGCTGTGTCTGTGAAGGAATAGGAGCATAGCAGTTACTGTTCACTGGCCAATGTCCCACGAGGTGTTTTTTGTGAGCGAAGGTCACAGAAAACCCGAGACATATCGCGCGAATTTATGCGATTAGCATAAATTCTGTGCCTCGCGAAGCGTGTTACTGAGAACGGAGTGAACAGTAACTCATAGCAGGGAGACTTGTTATATTTTTTTGTTTGGGGTTGACTTTGAGGCGGTTTTCGCCTAAAATATATCAAAGATACGGCGATGATGAGAATAGTACACAGGGAATTATCTCAGAGAGGGATCTGCTTTGGTGGAAGGATCCTGTGCGTGAACTGTGGAACCGGCCTCGGAGCTCTGCGTGATTGAAGCGTGGCGTGTGTTTCCGGCGTTAACGGGTGTTGAGAGAACAGCTTTTCAGGCTGTTAACTGGGGTGGTACCGCCGAAGTCATTCGGTCCCTTGTGAGGGATTTGGATGGCTTATTTTTTTGTCCGTAAAACGGGATTGTAAATGCAGTGTACGGTTTATGGGACAGAAGAGTGAGCTGGAAGGATTCCGGATTGCTGTGGCTGCCTGACAGCCGGCAATATGTAACAGATCACAAGAAAAAGGAGATTTATCATGGCAAAAGAAAAGAAATTAGTACAGGCCATCACATCTATGGATGAGGATTTTGCTCAGTGGTATACAGACGTTGTTAAGAAGGCTGAGCTCTGTGGCTATACAAGTGTTAAGGGCTGTATGGCGATCAAACCTGCAGGTTATGCGATCTGGGAGAATATCCAGCATGAGCTTGACCGCAGATTTAAAGAAACCGGTGTAGAGAACGTTTACATGCCGATCTTTATCCCGGAGTCTCTTCTTGATAAAGAGAAAGATCATGTAGAAGGTTTTGCTCCGGAGGTTGCATGGGTGACTCATGGCGGCCTTGATCCGCTGCAGGAGAGACTTTGCGTGCGTCCGACTTCTGAGACTCTGTTCTGCGATTTCTACCAGAAAGAGATCCAGTCCCACAGAGATCTTCCAAAGGTATATAATCAGTGGTGTTCCGTTGTCCGTTGGGAGAAGACAACACGTCCCTTCCTTCGTTCCAGAGAGTTCCTGTGGCAGGAGGGACATACTGCTCATGCAACAGCTGAGGAAGCGGAGCAGCGTACCATCCAGATGCTGAACATCTATGCAGACTTCTGCGAGGAAGTTCTTGCGATTCCGGTCATCAAAGGCCAGAAGACAGACAAGGAGAAATTTGCAGGTGCTGAGGCTACTTATACCATCGAATCTCTGATGCACGACGGTAAGGCTCTCCAGTCCGGTACAAGCCATAACTTTGGAGATGGCTTTGCCAAAGCATTCGGAATCCAGTACACAGATAAAGATAATACACTGAAATATGTTCACCAGACATCCTGGGGAATGACAACCCGTATGATCGGTGCGATCATCATGGTTCACGGTGATAACAGCGGACTTGTTCTTCCTCCGAGGATCGCTCCGGTACAGACTGTGATCATCCCGATCCAGCAGCGTAAAGAAGGGGTTATGGAGAAGGCTGACGAGCTTCTTGCAGCACTGAAGGCAGCAGGTATCCGTGCAAAGGTTGACGCGACAGACAAGAGCCCGGGATTCAAGTTTGCTGAGCAGGAGATGCGTGGTATCCCGCTTCGTGTGGAATGTGGACCGAAGGATATCGAGAACGGTCAGGCAGTTCTCTGCAGAAGAGATACCCGTGAGAAATACACAGTATCCTTCGAGGAACTTGCAGATAAGGTAAAAGAGCTTCTGGATACCATTCAGCATGATATGCTGGAGCGCGCACGTGCACACAGAGAGGCACATACTTACGTAGCAAAGAATTATGAGGAGTTCGGTGAGATCATCAACAGCAAACCGGGATTCATCAAAGCTATGTGGTGCGGTGATCGTGCATGTGAGGACAAGATCAAGGAAGATTTCCAGGCAACATCCAGATGTATGCCGTTTGAGCAGGAGCAGTTAAGCGACGTTTGCGTATGCTGCGGAAAACCGGCTAAGAAAATGGTTTACTGGGGACGTGCATACTAAAAAAATACAGCAGGCCACTTCAAAAAAGTGGGATGATCATATTGCGTTACTGTTCACTGGTAATGTCCCGCGAGGTGTTTTGTGTGAGCGAAGGTCACAGAAAACCCGAGACATACCGCGCGAATTTATGCGATCAGCATAAATTCTGTGCATCGCGAAGCGTGTTACTGAGAACGGAGTGAACAGGAACCATATTGCAGAAACAACGGCGGGGCAAAATATGCTCCGCTGTTTTTATGAATCTATGTTATAATAGCGTTAAGGAAAACATATCAGAATATTATTCGGCTGCTGACATGGAGATAATACAGCGAAATGTAAACGTGTTTTGAACGGACAGCAGCGATCATCAAGAGGAGTTATTATGACGATTAACATACCACAAAAAGTAGAACAGATCCTACATATTCTCAATGAAGCCGGCTATGAGGCATATGTTGTTGGCGGCTGTGTCCGGGATTCCATCCTGGATCGGGTGCCTGGGGACTGGGATATCACTACCTCCGCACTTCCGGAGCAGGTGAAGGAGCTTTTTCACAGAACTGTAGATACGGGGATCCAGCATGGAACAGTAACTGTAATGATGGGCAAAGAGGGCTTTGAGGTGACAACCTACCGTGTGGACGGAGAATATCATGATGGCCGTCACCCGGATGCCGTGACCTTTACCAGGAGTCTTGAGGAAGATCTGAAACGAAGAGATTTTACCATTAACGCCATGGCTTATCATCCGGGGCATGGACTGGTGGATCTGTTTGGCGGAATGGAGGATATCAATAGGAAGATCATCCGTTGTGTCGGGGATCCGGTGGAACGTTTTACAGAGGATGCTCTTCGGATGCTCCGTGCAGTGCGTTTTTCCGCACAGCTTGGTTTTACTGTGGAGGAGAATACGAAAGCGGCACTGGCGCGGATGTCGGGGAACCTGGAGCATGTCAGTGCAGAGCGTATCCAGACAGAGCTTGTAAAGCTTCTGGTATCCGATCATCCGGATTACCTCCGGACAGCTTGGGAGACAGGCCTTACCCGGGAATTTCTTCCGGAATTTGATGCCTGTATGGAAACAGCGCAGAATACCCCCCATCACTGCTGCAGCGTAGGCGAGCACATCCTGAAAAGCCTTACGGAGATCGAGAATGACAGGCTTCTTCGTATCACCATGCTTCTTCATGACATTGCCAAGCCGGTTGTAAAAAAGACAGATGAGAATGGAAGAGACCACTTTAAGACTCACGGACCGGCAGGCGAAAAGCTGGCAGGAAAGATCCTGCGCCGTCTGAAATTTGATAATGTAACGATCCGAAATACCTGTCGTCTGATCCGGTATCATGATCTTCGTCCCACTCCGGACGCTGAGGATGTGCGGAGAGCTGTGAATCTTATCGGAGAAGAGCTTTTTCCGCTGTATCTGAAAGTGCAGAAGGCAGATCTTTTATCCCAGAGTACTTACAGGAGGGAGGAGAAGCTGGCACGGTTAAGCGGTGTGACGGAAGCTTATCAGGGGATTCTTGAAAGAGGTGAATGTACATCTCTGAAAACCCTGGCAGTTTCCGGAAAAGATCTTATAAAGGCAGGACATCCGGCCGGACCGGCACTGGGAGCACTGCTCGAAAGACTTCTTGACTGTGTGCTGAAAGATCCAACCCTTAATACAAAAGAAAAACTTCTTGAAACAGCAGAAAAAGACAGCATAAAAACCGAATAGAATAACAAAAATCCCCCCTGCATAAAATAGAACGTAAAATAAGGCAGGGGGGAACTTTTTTGTATGATTATGGGTTGAGCGTGCTGGAGCAGTATGGGCTTACGGCTTCATTCTCAGGCAGGGTGCGGGGGGCACTTCTGTGCCGGACAGAAAAAGGTCCGGTGATACTCCGGGAATTTCATGGCTCGGAAAAAAAGCTTTCCATGCAGCAGCAACTTCTTGAAAAAATGAAAGAACAGAACTGTCTTGTGGACGCCTATCTCAGAAACAGGGAAGGCGTACTGGTAAGCAGGGACAAAGATTCTGTTCCATATACTGCACAGATCTGGTTTGAGGGACGGGAATGTGACACGAGATCCGAAAACGATATTTTAAAAAGCATCCGGACTCTGGCACAGATCCACAAGATCATGCAGCTTCCTGTGGAAATGGATTATGCGGGAAGAAATCTGCAGGAAGAATATATCCGGCATAATCAGGAAATGAAAAAAATACGCCGTTTTATCCGAAAAAAAGGAGCGGTCAATTCTTTTGAGAAAGATTATCTGAAAAGCGTGGAATGGTTTCTGCAAAAAGGAGAAGAAGCGGCAGCTATGCTGGAAACCACGGATTATAAAAATCTGCGGCAGCAGTCTCTTCAAAGCGGCAGTATCTGTCATGGCGAATATAATCAGCATAATGTGCTGATACTTGGGAAAAACACAGCGGTGACGAATTTCAGTCACTGGAGCTTTGATGTGCAGATGGCAGATCTGTACCGCTTTATGCGGAAAATCCTGGAGAAATACAGTTGGGATCTGCACCTCGCGCAGAAGATGCTTTCTGCATATGATTCCGTACGGCCGCTCTCGGAGTCTGAGTGGCAGAACCTGAGAGTCCGGTTCTGTTATCCGGAAAAATACTGGAAACTGGCAAATCATTATTATACACATAACAAGGCTGTGATCTCCGGAAAAAATGTGGAAAAGCTGAGAACCCTGATCCATCAGAAAAAACAGTGGGAGGAATTTTCAAAACAGTGCTTCAGGTAGTAATGATTCTGAATGTGACAAAAACAAAACTTCCCTTTTTCTGAAAATTGTTATATAATATTAAGTATCTTATATAAAGAAACAGGGAGGTATTTTGGAACATGGATTATAAAGAAATCTATAATCAGTGGCTTGAAAACCCATACTTCGATGAGGCGACAAAAGAAGAATTGAAAGCGATCAAAGACGACGAAAATGAGATCAAAGAGCGTTTTTATATGGATCTTGAGTTTGGTACGGCAGGCCTGCGTGGTATCATCGGCGCAGGTACCAACCGTATGAATATTTATGTGGTAAGAAGAGCAACCCAGGGACTTGCCAACTATATTGCCAAGGTTGACAAGAAATCCCAGGGAGTTGCTATCGCATATGATTCCCGTCATATGTCACCGGAGTTTGCCCAGGAAGCAGCACTTTGCCTGGCAGCAAACGGGATCAAGGCTTATATCTTTGAGACACTTCGTCCGACACCGGAGCTTTCCTTTGCAGTACGTCATCTGGGCTGTGTGGCAGGTATCAACGTAACAGCCAGCCACAATCCTCCGGAATACAACGGATACAAGGTTTACTGGGAGGACGGCGCGCAGATCACACCACCTCATGATTCCGGTATCATGGGCGAGGTAAAGGCAATCTCCGACTGGAATACCGTAAAGACCATGGACAAGGAAGACGCAGTAAAGGCAGGACTTTTCGAAGTGATCGGACAGGCTGTCGATGATGCTTACATGGCAGAGCTTAAGAAACAGATCATCCATATGGATGCGATCCAGGCAGAGGGCAGGAACCTGAAGATCGTTTACACACCTCTTCACGGAACCGGCAATATCCCGGCCAGAAGAATCCTTAAAGAGCTTGGATTTGAGAATGTATATGTAGTACCGGAGCAGGAGCTTCCGAACGGGGATTTCCCGACAGTCAGCTATCCGAACCCGGAGGCAGCAGAGGCATTTGAGCTTGGCCTGAAGCTTGCGAAGGAAGTGGATGCAGACATCGTACTTGCCACAGACCCGGATGCAGACCGTCTTGGCGTCCGCGTAAAGGATAAAAACGGAGAGTACCATGATCTTACCGGTAACATGTCCGGATGCCTTCTTGCAAACTATGAGCTGAGCCAGAGAAAGGCTGTAAACGGAAGCCTTCCGGAGGACGGAGCTCTTGTAAAGACTATCGTTACAACAAACCTGGCAGATGCCATTGCCAAGGGATACAACGTGAATCTTATCGAAGTACTTACCGGATTCAAATACATCGGACAGCAGATCCTCGGATTTGAGAACAGTGGCAAGGGTACATATCTTTTCGGATTTGAGGAGAGCTACGGCTGCCTTATCGGAACCTATGCAAGAGACAAGGATGCCATTGTTGCTACCATGGCACTTTGCGAAGCTGCTGCTTACTATAAGACACAGGGCAAGACTCTCTGGGATGCAATGATCGATATGTATGAGGAGTTTGGTTACTATAAGGATGCCATTCAGGCAGTTACCATGAAGGGTATCGAGGGACTTCAGAAGATCCAGGAGATCATGACAACACTTCGTCAGAATCCGCCTGCTGAGTTTGCCGGACATAAGGTGACTGCTGTACGTGACTACAAGCTGGATGAGATCACAGATCTTGCAACAGGTGAGAAGAAGCCGACAGGACTTCCGAATTCCAATGTTCTCTACTATGAGCTTACCGATGATGCATGGGTTTGCGTAAGACCGTCCGGAACAGAGCCTAAGGTTAAATTCTATTATGGCGTTAAGGGAACATCTCTTGCAGATGCAGACGAGAAATCTGATGCAATGGGCAAGGCGGTTCTTGAAATGGTTGATTCCATGAAATGATTGATTCCATGAAATGATAAAATGGTCACATTCCGCCTGTAATATGCGAAAAACCTTGACATTATAAGCCAAAAGCGGTATATATATAAAGCAAAGTCAAAAATAAGAGAACATCAATTATAGGAGGAAACACCATGAATAAAACAGAGTTAGTGGCAGCAATGGCGAAAGACACCAATCTTTCCAAGAAAGATGTAGAAGCTGTTCTGAAATCTTTTATCGATGTTGTAACAGATGAACTGAAAAAAGGCGAGAAGATTCAGCTGGTTGGATTTGGAACTTTCGAAGTAAGCACAAGAGCTGCAAGAGAGGGAAGAAATCCTCAGACTGGTGAGACCATGACGATCGAGGCTTCCAAGTCTCCGAAGTTCAAAGCAGGAAAAGCTTTAAAGGACGTTGTCAACGGTAAATAATCTGTTGGTTCAGAGTGATAACGGCAGGGGAAACCGGTTTTTGGTTTCCCCTGCTTTTTTAGGAGGAAAAATTATGCGTCTTGATAAATATCTGAAAGTATCCAGACTGATCAAACGCCGTACGGTGGCAAATGAAGCCTGCGATGCAGGAAGAGTTCTGGTCAATGACAAGCCGGCCAAGGCTTCTGTACAGGTAAAGACCGGTGACACTGTGGAGATCCAATTTGGAAGCCGTAATGTAAAGGTTGAAGTCCTGGAAGTTAAGGAAACGGTAAAAAAGGATGAGGTGGAAAGCATGTTCCGCTATATCTGATGCAGGGACAGCTGCCGTTTGGGCTTGATGGTCTATTCCGGATGGATTTTTCATAAAATAAAAGAGAAATCATCCCCAGGGAGGTATGGATTGGACGAGAAGAAACCGGCAGCATTTCACAGTCTGATGCTGGAGCGGCAGAAAGGCGGCACCATAACGGGAATCCGGGAGGTGATCTCTTTCGATGAAAAAGAAATACTGCTGCATACAGAGGAAGGAAAGTTATCCATAAAAGGCGAAGGACTTCATGTAAAACATCTTGATCTGAAAAGCGGGCAGCTTAGCTTGGAGGGAAAAATCGACAGTCTTACCTATCTTGGCAGGAAAAAGGACAAAAAAGAAGGATCCCTTTTAAAAAGACTGTTCCATTAAAGCTAAAATGACAGCAAACCGGTTGATATTTTTTTGAAGAAGTTGTAAAATTTGGATGTATAAGCTCGTAAAAGGTAAAGAGATCAGATTGTGTAAAAAAGGAGCAGCAGATTGAAAAATCCAAAAAATGGAAAAGAAAAAAAAAGGATCGGATATAATTATCTTGGCATGGCGGGGATCATGGTGATCGCACTGGTGTTG
Organism: Blautia sp. MCC270; assembly: GCF_018785605.1. Taxonomy (NCBI): domain Bacteria; kingdom Bacillati; phylum Bacillota; class Clostridia; order Lachnospirales; family Lachnospiraceae; genus Blautia; species Blautia sp. MCC270. Next base: position 11,570 of record NZ_WQQD01000001.1, on the reverse strand, counting down.
CTGGGAAGCCTTATGCTGCAGAGTAAGACTCTGGAACGGCGCAGGGATTATTATGATTCCAAAGCTACAGCACTGGAGAAGTCCATTGAAAGTGAGAAGGAACGTACCAAGGAGATCGAAGCAGAGAAAGAACATATGAAGACCGACGAATATGTGGAAGAGGCGGCTCGTGAGAAGCTGGGACTTGTGAAAGACAACGAGATCGTGTTTCAGGAAGAAAAATAGCTGAAAATCAAAGGTTTCGACGAAATTTTTTTTGACATTTTCGTGCGGCTTTGACAGATATTTCAGGGATCTTCCTTTATAATGTTCAGTCAGTGAAGGTTATAAGGGGAGGGGAAAATATGCAGGAATGGATCATTGCCATGCTCGTAGTCAGCATACTGCTGATACTCCGGGACATGGCAAAAACTGTCTTTTCGGGAAAAACGAAGGAAAAAGAAGAAATGCTGCCGCTTTGTGAAAGCCATCCCCAGAAGGAAAAAGTGGAACGGTATGCAGCATCCTTCCGGAAGCTTGCGGATACATTCTACGGAATGCCTTACCGTAAGGAATTTTTGAGCGGAGGACAGCTGAACCGTATCATATCGGACACCAGTGCGGCTGTATGTTCCAGATGTTATCAGAGAGAGATCTGCTGGGGAGAGCGTGCCGGGGAAACCATGCGGGGCAGTGAGAATATGATCCGTACCATGGAGGAAGGCAATGAAGAGAGTATCCAGAGAGCACGCAGTGAATGGATGGGAGCATGTGGCCGTTCCGCCCAGTATTTTCAGGTCCTGAATGAGGGATTTCGTGAAGAAAGGCAGAATCTCGTGTGGGATAACCGGATGATCGAAAGCCGGCTTGCAGTTGCACAGCAGCTGACGGAAATCTCGAGGATCATGGATCATATGGCAGAAGAGCTGTATGATATCATGCCGGCAGATCCGCAGTTTCAGGAAGATCTGAAAAAGGCTCTTCGTAAAAAGCATGTACTTGTAAAGAATGTCTGGGTCATGGATAAGATCGAAGGAAGACGGCAGATATTTCTGAATCTGAGAGCCAGGAGCGGACAGTGTGTTTCCATGACAGAGATCGCACAGATCCTGTCCAGGATCTGCGGAAGCTCCATGACGCCGGACGCCGGCAGCCGCAGTATTGTAAATGGAGATTTTCGTATGGTCCATTTTGTGGAGGATGTCAGTTATCAGATGCTTTACGGAGTAGCGCGGCTTACAAGAGAAGCGGAAAAGGTTTCCGGAGACAATTATATCTGTCGTCAGGAAGAGGATGGCAGGTTTTTTCTCTGTCTGTCTGATGGGATGGGTTCCGGAATAGAAGCGTTTAAAGAAAGCGAGATCGTGGTAGAACTTCTGGAACAATTTCTGGAATCCGGCTTTTCTCAGGAAACAGCTGCCAGAATGGTGAATTCCGCACTGCTATTGAAAGGACGGGAAGGGATGTTTTCTACTGTCGATATCTGTGCGGTGGATCTTTATACCGGGATCTGTGATTTTCTGAAAGCAGGGGCGTCTTCCACATTTATTAAAAGAGATCACTGGGTGGAATCCATTGCTTCGGAAAATCTTGCAGCAGGCTTGGTCCAGCAGCTGGATTTTGATACTGCCTCAAGGAAGCTTTATCATGGAGATTATCTGATCATGATGACAGATGGAGTTCTGGATGCACTTCCTACAGAACGGGAAGAGGAAACCATGAAGGAGATCATTATGGATGTCCGGGAAAAAGAGCCCAGGGAGATGGGACGGGGAATACTGGAAAGGGTCCTGGGATACAGTGATTATCATGCCAGGGATGATATGACAGTAGTTGTGGCAGGATTGTGGAAAAAATAGAGTATTTTTGGTTACAGGAGAAAAAATGATCACACGTGTAAGAAAATATATCAGAGACAATCGGATGCTGAAAGCAGAGGATATGGTTGTGGCAGGGGTTTCCGGAGGGGCGGATTCCATAGCAATGCTTCATATTTTGAAAAGTCTTCAGAAAGAGATCGGTTTTTCCATGGAAGTGGTTCATGTCCATCATGGGATCCGGGGCCAGGAGGCGGACCGGGATGAGCAGTTTGTGGAAAAAATCTGCCGGGATTGGGGAATCCCTTTCCGGTCCAGGCATTATCCGGTTCCGGAGCTTTCCGGAAAGTGGAAGCTGGGAGAAGAAGAAACCGGAAGGATCGTGCGAAAACAGGCATTTCAGGAGGAAAAAAAGAGACTTGGTTTTTCCGGAGAACAGTCAAAAAAGAACGGACAGTTCCGGGTTGCGCTGGCACATAATCGCAACGATCTGGCAGAGACTATGCTGCATCATCTGGCAAGGGGAACCGGTATCCGGGGACTTTCCGGGATACAGGCGGTAAATGGTGAGATCATCCGGCCGGTTTTGTGTTTAGAACGGAAGGAGATCGTCAATTATCTGAAAGAGAGAGGTATTTCCTATATCACAGACAGCAGCAATCTTTCAGATGACTATACAAGAAACCGGATCCGTAACCATATTCTTCCAGCTATGGAACAGAAGATCAATGCAAAAGCGGTGGAGCATATGGCAGAAACCGCACGGGTTCTGGCAGAGGCAGATTCGTATCTTCAGAAAAAGGGAAGGGAGCTTTTGGCAGGCTGCCGGAAAGAAAATGGCTATCTTCTGGATGAAAAATTTTTTGCACAGGATCCTATCCTTCAGGAATATGCGGTGATGGAGGCGTTTGAGATACTGTCAGGAAAACGTAAGGACTTTACATCTCTTCATGTGGACCAGGTCCTTTCGCTTCAAAAAAAAGAAAACGGTCGTTATATCAACCTTCCGGAATCGCTGCGGGTAATACGACAGTACGGAGGGGTATGTCTGAAAAAGAACTCTGCATCAGACAGAGAGAACGATGCTTCCACTGAAAAAAAAGTATCGGCAGGTCTCATAGAAATGTCTATGGAGCTTCCGGTACCTGGAATTCTGGAAAGTCCTTTCGGAGTTTTTGAGTCGAAAATTTTTTCTTATAAGAAACAGAAGATTGAAGAAAAAAAGTATACGAAATGGTTTGATTATGATAAAATAAAAAATAGTCCATGCGTTCGGACCAGAAGACAGGGAGATTATCTTACTGTAAACAGTGAAGGCGGAAGAAAGAAGCTGAACCGGATCTTTATTGATGAGAAGATTCCGGCGGAGATGAGAGACAGGCTTCCGGTTGTTGCAGTAGGATCTGAGATACTCTGGATCCCGGGAGGACGGATGAACGAGAAGTATAAGATCACTTTCACTACAGGGAGAGTGTTAGAATTACATTACCAAGGAGGAGCTTTAGCATGAGCGAAAAAATCAGGGTTTTACTCAGTGAAGAAGAGGTAGATGCCCGTATCCAGGAAGTTGCAGATATGATCAACAAGGATTATGACGGAAAAGATGTACACATGATCTGCGTTCTGAAAGGCGGCGTTTTCTTTATGTGTGAGCTTGCCAAGAGGATCACACGCCCGGTAACACTGGATTTCATGTCTGTGTCCAGTTACGGTGATGATACGAAATCCAGCGGTGTTGTAAAGATCGTCAAGGATCTGGATCAGCCACTGGACGGGAAAGATGTTTTGATTGTAGAGGATATCATTGATTCAGGCAGAACCTTAAGCTATCTGCTGCGTATCCTGAAGGGCAGACATCCGGCAAGCATCAGACTCTGTACACTTCTTGACAAACCGGAGAGACGTGTGACAGATGTAGAGGTAGATTACTGCTGCTTCAATATTCCGGACGAGTTTGTAGTAGGATACGGACTTGATTATGCCCAGAAATACAGAAACCTTCCTTACATCGGAGTAGTGGAGCTTCAGGACTGAAAGGAGATTTAACCAAGTGAGCAAGCATTCAGGTAAGATAGGCCTGTACCTTCTGCTTATTGTGGCACTGATCGCAGGATATCTGTATCTCAATGACCAGGTATCTACCCAGGGCAGCTACACAATGGGCCAGCTGGAAAAGGCTCTGGAAGAAGACAAAGTGACGGATGCGGTGATCCATCAGAACAGAGAAGTGCCCACCGGTTATGTAACAGCAAACATTGTTTCAGATGGTCAGAAGACAGTCTACGTAACCGATGTAAAGGAAGCGGAGGCGCTTCTTGAAGAACATGATATCGATCCGACGATCCGCAATGTACCCAAGGACAGCTCCATGATCGGAACAGTACTTCCGGTAGTGCTTACCGGCGCGATCCTTCTCTTTTTCTTTATGATGATGAACCGGCAGATGTCTGGAGGCGGCGGAAGCAATGCGAAGATGATGAACTTCGGAAAAAGCAGAGCCAGGATGTCGTCCCCTGATGATAAGAAAGTAACGTTCAAGGATGTTGCAGGTCTTCAGGAGGAGAAGGAGGATCTGGAGGAAGTGGTGGATTTCCTGAAATCCCCACAGAAGTATACCAAGGTAGGTGCCAGGATCCCGAAAGGAGTGATCCTTGTGGGCCCTCCGGGAACAGGTAAAACTCTTCTCGCGAAGGCAGTTGCAGGAGAGGCCGGAGTTCCGTTTTTCTCCATTTCCGGATCCGATTTCGTGGAGATGTTTGTTGGTGTCGGTGCTTCCCGTGTACGAGATCTTTTTGAAGAGGGCAAGCGTCATGCACCGTGCATCATCTTTATTGATGAGATCGATGCGGTAGCCCGTCAGAGAGGAACCGGTATGGGCGGCGGCCACGATGAGAGAGAGCAGACGTTGAACCAGCTTCTTGTAGAGATGGATGGTTTTGGAGTAAATGAAGGAATCATCGTAATGGCAGCGACCAACCGTGTGGATATTCTGGATCCTGCGATCCTCCGTCCGGGACGATTTGACCGTAAAGTCGGTGTAGGACGCCCGGATGTCAAGGGCAGAGAAGAGATCCTTATGGTCCATGCCAAGGACAAACCGCTGGGAGATGATGTGGATCTTCGCCAGATTGCCCAGACAACCGCAGGATTTACAGGTGCAGATCTGGAGAATCTTCTTAACGAAGCTGCCATTGATGCTGCAAAAGAGGGCCGTCCTTATATCATGCAGAAGGATATCAAGAAAGCATTCATCAAGGTCGGGATCGGTGCAGAAAAGAAGAGCAAGGTCATCTCTGATAAAGAGAAAAAGATCACAGCTTATCATGAAGCAGGCCATGCGATCCTGTTCCATGTACTTCCTCATATGGATCCGGTATACACCATTTCCATTATCCCTACGGGAATGGGAGCTGCCGGCTACACCATGCCGCTGCCGGATAATGATGAGATGTTTAATACAAAGAACAAAATGCTGGAGGATATCACCACGCTTCTTGGCGGACGTGTGGCTGAGGAGATCATCTTCGGAGATATCACCACCGGTGCTTCCAATGATATCAAACGTGCCACAGAGACTGCACGCTCTATGGTAATGAAATACGGTATGTCTGAAAAAATCGGTCTGATCGCTTACGGCAACGATGACGATGAGGTATTTATCGGCCGTGATCTGGCACATACCAGAGGCTACAGTGAGGAAGTGGCAAGAGAGATCGATGGGGAGATTTCCCGTATCATCCGTGAGTGCCATGAGAATGCAGAGAGCATCATCCGTGAGAATATCGGCGTTCTTCACAGCTGTGCGGCCCTTCTTCTCGAGAAGGAAAAGATACATCGTGAAGAGTTTGAAGCACTTTTTACAACAGAAAAAGAAGAGGTTGCAAAAACAAACGAATAAAATGCACAAAAAAAAATATTGAATTTTGTGAACTTTGTGCACACTTTTTGGTGGACACATGGTACTATAAATACCGTAAAAACCCCCCAATACATTATATAGTTTTTGCTACACCCCATAAGAAGAAATACCTTCTCCAAAAAAGGCAGCTTAACCAGCTGCCTTTTTTACTGCCCAAAAATAAAAGATGAATTACGGAGAAAACAGATATATATGCTTGCGGGATGGAAAAAATTAAGATAATATATTTAAAACATGGTACTAAAAACGGAATGAGGAAGATAGAATGTTATATGAAAGCATGGAGACTGCAAAGAAGATGCGGTATATACTCAATATGAGTCCGGTATTAAATAAAGACGCAATGTTCAGTGACGGGACGGAATATTACCGTACACCTGTGGAGCCGCGGGAAGATGATACAGTTACGATCCGTTTTCGTACCCAGAGAAATAACGTGGACAACGTCTGTCTTGTGCATGACGGAGAATATCTGGAAATGAAGCGGGAAAAAACTTCCGGAAGCTTTGATTATTATACTGCACAGATCGTAATGGGAAAAGATCTTGTACGATATTACTTTGAGATCCATTCAGGACTTGTTACCTGTTATTATGATACAAATGGTGTAAGCATCAGACATGAGGAAAGGACAGAATTTGAGATCTATCCCGGATATCATGTGCCTGAGTGGCTGAAGGGTGCTGTGATGTATCAGATTTATGTGGATCGTTTCTGTAACGGAGATCCTTCCAATGATGTGGAAACAGGGGAATATTTCTATATCGGGGACACTTCCGTAAAAGTGGATAACTGGGAAAAGGTTCCGGCTGTGATGGGTGTCCGGGAATTTTATGGCGGCGATCTTCAGGGAGTTATGGATAAGCTGGATTATCTTCAGGAGCTTGGAGTGGATGTGATCTATCTGAATCCGGTCTTTGTCTCTCCTAGCAACCATAAGTATGACTGTCAGGATTACGATCATATCGATCCGCATATCGGAAGGATCGTAGAGGACTGTGATGGTCTGTTAAGTCCCGGAGACAGTGACAATAGTCATGCCCTTAAGTATATCCGCCGTGTGACCGATAAACGGAATTTGGAGGCCAGTAATAAGCTTTTTCAGGAGCTTGTGGAGGAAATTCACAGAAGAGGGATGAAAGTGATCCTGGATGGGGTATTTAACCATTGCGGATCCTTTAATAAATGGATGGACAGGGAACGGATCTACGAAAATCAGGAAGGCTACGAAAAGGGGGCCTATGTTTCGGCGGACAGCCCTTATCGTTCTTTCTTCTGCTTCCAGGATCAGAACCGCTGGCCATATAATCCAACCTACGACGGCTGGTGGACCCATGATACCCTGCCAAAGCTGAACTACGAAGAATCTGAGGAGCTTTGCCGGACGATCCTTGATGTGGGCAGAAAATGGGTTTCGCCGCCGTATAACGTAGACGGCTGGAGACTGGATGTAGCTGCAGATCTGGGCCACAGCAATGATTTTAACCATCACTTCTGGAAAGAGTTCCGGAGGACAGTAAAAGAAGCCAATCCTGATGCAGTGATCCTTGCAGAACACTACGGAAATCCGGAAAGCTGGCTTCGCGGCGATGAGTGGGATACGGTTATGAACTATGACGCTTTTATGGAGCCTGTAACCTGGTTCCTGACCGGAATGGAGAAGCACAGTGATGAGTACCGGGAGGACCTTTATGGCAACAGTGAGGCCTTTATCGGGGCGATGAAGCATCATATGCAGTCTTTGCATATGGGAGCGCTTTATGGAGCCATGAATGAGCTTTCAAACCATGACCATTCCAGATTTTTGACAAGGACCAATCACAGAGTAGGAAGGCTTTCCTACGCAGGCGCAGAGGCAGCATCTGCAGGCATCAATTCTGCCATCATGAGAGAGGCTGTTGTGATCCAGATGACGTGGCCTGGTGCGCCTACGGTATATTACGGGGATGAGGCCGGCGTCTGCGGCTTTACAGATCCGGATAACCGCAGAACGTATCCCTGGGGAAAAGAAGACCAGGAGATGCTGGACTTTCATAAACGTATGATCTGCATACACAAGGCATATCCGATTCTTGCAAAGGGTTCCCTAGAATTTCTGTGGAACGATCATCAGGGCTTGAGCTATGGTCGTTTTTCTGATTCTGAACAGATTATAGTGATCCTTAATAATCAGGATCAGGAGAGAGACATAAGGGTAACAGCCTGGAAAACCGGTGTAAGCCGGAAAGAAGCAACGGCTTTTCAGCGCCTGATGCTTTCTTCCGGAGAGGGTTATACGGAAATGCCGGAAGAATATATTGCAGATGCAGGGATTCTTCAGGTGAAGATGCCTGCATACGGAGCGATGGTGCTTCACCACAGGGCGAGGGATAAATACAAATGATGCACGAGTAAGGCAGAGAAAAAAGCCAATCTGTTCTTCCATTGGGAAGCGGATTGGCTTTTTGCATTGTGTTTTATGCGTTATTCTTCTGTAACGTGTTCCAGCCCCTGATTCATGATGGTTGCCACATGGCTGTCTGCTAGGGAGTAGTAAATGGTTTTTCCATCTCTTCGAAATTTGACCAGTGACATCTGCTTCAGTACCCGGAGCTGATGGGAAATGGCACTCTGGGTCATGGAAAGACGATCGGCAATATCCTGAACACAGAGCTCTTCCACAGAAAGTACGTACAGGATACGGATCCTGGTAGGATCACCGAAAACCTTGAACAGGTCGGCAAGCCGGTACAGTGTATCATCATTGATCGGGTAATCTATATGTGTTTTCTTCATTTGCGCATCCTCCAAACTGTTAACTTCTATTGTAGCTGAAAAAAACGCACCGGTCAAATTCTTTTCTGCATCACTGGGGAGGTGTATGGATGCACAGGGATCCGCTGCAGGATATCTGCCCTGCAGAACGGATCTTATTTTTTATACAGGATACGAATGGAATTCAGCACGCAGATCATGGCAACGCCAGTGTCTGCAAATACGGCCATCCACATGTTGGCATGTCCGGCAAGACCAAGGATCATAACTGCGATCTTGATCACCAGGGCAAATATTACGTTCTGCCATGCAATACGGTTTGTGCTTCGTGCAATGGCAATGGACTGAGGGATCGCATCTACATTGGAATTCATAAATACGGCATCTGCGGCTTCAATGGCAGCATCTGCACCGCTTCCCATGGCAGCACCTACATCAGCACCTGCAAGAACAGGAGCGTCGTTGATACCGTCACCGACAAACATAACCGTTCCATGTGCCTGGCGGACCTTTTTCAGGGCATTGAGCTTATCCTCCGGAAGAAGCTTTGCATAGATCTCATCGATCCCGGCATCTTTTCCTACAGCCTGTGCACTGTCTTCGGAGTCTCCAGTGAGCATAACGGTGTGGAGACCAAGCTTTTTCAGAGAAGCAATGGCTTCCTTTGCGTCAGGTTTGATGGTATCGGAGATCAGCATATATCCTGCGAAGGTTCCGTTTACTGCCATAAATACTTCAGAGCCGTAAGCGGCTTCCTTTAATTCTCCGATTGTAACTCCGAATTTATCCATCAGCTTGCGATTTCCGCAGAGAACTTTTCCCTCCGGCATTTCCGCAACGATCCCGTGACCGGAAATTTCTTCCAGGGAGATCGGTTTTTCAAATTGGATCTCACGTTCCTTTGCGGCAGCAACGATGCTGTTCGCAATAGGATGTGTGGAGTTCTGTTCACAGCCTGCACACATGGAAAGGAGTTCATTTTCCGTGTATTTACCGGTGGCAACAACCTTCTGAAGCTGGAAGTTACCCTCTGTGATAGTACCGGTCTTATCCATGATCACAGCGCCGAGCTTACTTAATCCTTCGATGGAAAGGCCACCCTTGAAAAGGATACCCTTTTTGGAACCGGCACCAATCCCAGAGAAGAAGGCCAGCGGGATACTAAGTACAAGAGCACAAGGGCAGCTCATTACCAGGAAAGTAATGGCTGTGTAGATCCAGTAATGCCAGTTTCCGGTAACAAGGGATGGGAGTATGGCAGTTGCCACTGCGATTCCTACAACACAAGGAGTATAAACCCTGGCAAAACGTGTGATAAAGCGGTCGATCTTCGGTTTGCTTGCTGCCGCGTTTTCTACGGAATCCAGAATACGAGTGACCATGGATTCTTCCAGAGGTTTTTCCACGCGGATCTTAAGCTGGCCGGAAGTGTTGACGCAACCAGAAGTGATCTCATCACCTTCATTTACAGCAACCGGTACAGGCTCTCCTGTGATCGGAGAAGTGTCGATACGGCTGTTTCCCTCAATTACGATACCATCAAGAGGGATGCGGTCTCCGGGACGGACCAGAAGAATGTCTCCGATCTGAGCCTCTTCAGAGGGAATTACCTGGATATCATCGCCTGTGACCAGGTTTACAACTTCCGGACGAAGGTCTACGGCATCCATGATCTGCCCGCGGCTTCGTTCAACGGCTTTTTCCTCAAAAAGCTCGCCGATGCGGTAAAAGAGCATAACGCCTACGGCCTCAGCAGAATCATTGATGGCAAAAGCGGCAAGTGTTGCAATGCTCATGAGAAAGTTTTCGTCAAAAATCTGTCCGTGAGAGATGTTTTTGGCAGCTTTTACAACGATAACACCCCCAAGCGCCAGGTATGCGATCACAAATACAGGAAGAGTGGCACTGGTACCAAAGCCTTTGTGTTCCATGATCTCTCCGGCAACGAAGAGTACTGCACCGATGATAATGCAGATGATATCTACGTTTTCCTTGGAGAAAAATTTCTTCCTGGAAGCGGTTTGGTGAGTCGCTGTTGTTGGGGACTGAGTCTTTGGCTTCGGATCCTTTTCTTTTACAAGAACTTCGGATTCAATGGATGTACAAATCTTACGGATCTGCTCCAGGTATCGATCCGGATTCTTTGCAGTTAAGCGAAGCTGTTTTGTTGCAAAAGTGATGGTTGCTTCGGAAATGCCTTCAAGGTTTGCAATTTGTTCCTCCATTTTGGAAGCGCAGTGAGCGCAGCCTAGATTCTCCAGAAGATAGGTCTTAGTTGTTGTGTCAGTGGAAGCTGCCGGAGCTGGATTTCTCGGAACAACTTTAACTTCAGACTCAATGGATGTGCAGATCTTGCGGATCTGCGGAAGCAGAGCGTCTGGATCTGCAGCCCCTAAGCGAAGCTGTTTTGTTGCAAAAGTAATGGTAGCGCTTTCGACGCCTTCAAGAGCCTGGATCCGTTCCTCCATTTTGGAAGCACAGTGAGCGCAGCCGAGGTTCTCCAGAATGTAGACACGCTTTGCGGTGAGAGCATTGTGGGAGTGATCGTGGTGCTCATGATCTCCGCAACCACAACCACAGTGCTCGTCATGGTGGTGAAGGTGCTCGTGAGCATGATGTTCGTGCTCGTGATCCTCGCAGCCACAACCACAGTGCTCGTCATGGTGGTGATGATGCTCATGTTCATGATCTTCATGTTCATGATCCTCACAACCACAGACGCAGTGCTCGTCATGGTGGTGATGATGCTCATGTTCATGATCTTCATGGTCATGATTCTCGCAACCACAGACGCAGTGCTCATCATGGTGATGGTGCTCATGATCGTGATGTTCTTCATGCTCATCATGGCTGTGATGCGCATGCTCGTGACCGCAGCCGCAGGAATCTGCGGACTTCATGGAATCTTTCTTTAATTTTTCTTCCATATGAACTCTCCTTGCTGATTCGTTTGTTTTTATATGAATATATGAATTAATGTTCATATGACTATTTAATCATATATAAAAATCTTTGTCAACAGCTTTTCAAAGAACGGATCAAAGAAAAGTAAAATTTATTGCAAAAGAAATATAGAAAATATTAATATATTCTGAAAAAAT